>DATEIL010000065.1:0-4260 GCA_035279085.1 Nitrososphaera sp. | reverse complement strand
TTAAGACCCATGTTTACAATCGAACGGTTAGTGTTACACTGTACGGCAAGTTGCTACATAAGACTGTATTATAATACATCTACGTGCTCCTTATAGCAGATCAGCGGTTCATTAAAGCATGTCTGAAGTAGCACAGGACGCGCGAGTTTCTATCACTCGCTCCTTCAGATTTGAGCGGGATGTGCTAAATGTTCTGGACGAGGAAGCCATCCACATGGGGATATCAGTCAACGCACTTGTCGGGATTATCCTTAGGCGGTATTCAGAATTTACCAGATACCTTTCCAAGATAGACATGATCGTGCTCAACCGCGAAATGCTTACGATGTTTCTCGAGGAACTGAGCGAGGAGAAGGTCTATGAGCTTGGAACCCGGCTTGGCAAGACCACGCTTCCAGATACCCTGATGTTCTGGAAGAAAGAAATCACAGAGCGAGGGATACTTGAATACATTGAAAAAGTGATCTGCAGATACGGCCACTTGGGAACATATGACGAAAGGCTGATGCCAGGGGGCCAGATGACGATAGTGATTCGGCATCGACTTGGCAAGAAGGGATCGCGGTTTATCGAAGGCTACCTGAAGACGGGACTCGAAGTTACAGTAGGGATAAAGGCAGTGTTTGAAACTACCGAGTCCTCCGTCAAGTGCGAGTTGCCATTTTCACCGAGGACTTGACTCTCCCTATCAAGCAAGAGTTGACAGGTGATTCCAACTTTAATCAAATTTGATTCATGTGATGTGAACGTCGGCGCCATTCCTGCTTTCCAAAGCGCTTTATTTTGTTACATTTGACACAGGACACAGGTAGAATTTCTCGGGCTAGCTCGTGGTACATGACGTAGAAACGTCGCTACTGCGTGCTGTTCCTAAACTGTTTGCGGTCCCCGCTGCCGTCACTATTCTTGTGCTCTATTTCCAAGATCCTGAGATCCTTGATGCCACAGAACTTGTGTTCTCTTCCGCCTAGAATAACCAATAATGTGAGTTTGCTCTTTCGCCCGTACTCTCGCTGACCAGCCTGCAGCCATGCCCACCAATTCTGCGCACAGTTTTTGGCGTGCCACTCTTTGTTATGCGATCTTGAGGGTTGCACCCCTTGGTTAATCACTCTTTGCGCCACAGGACAAAGTCCCGTGAGGAAATTAACATAGGACACGGTAAGGGCTTTTAGAACCATGCAGATACGTTCATAATGACCTCCAATGTTTGTGTGCGTGTAGAGCATTATGTTTGCCATAGTGCACATGAGCGACGTTGTAAGGATCCCCCCCAACAGGCTTACTCACTCCCTGAAGGACGCAGCAATCCAAATACTCAAGGAAAAATATGAGAGCATGATAAGTCCGGACGTCGGCTATGTGATCATGATTACCGACGCCGACACAAGTTCCGTGGGAAAACTTGTTGCAGGCGACGGGGCCACATATCACAAGGTTACTTTCAAAGCGCTTACATTCTACCCAAAATTGCAAGAGATTGTCGAAGGCGAGGTCGTAGAGATAACCGACTTTGGTGCATTTGTCAGGATTGGTCCTACGGACGCATTGCTCCACCTCTCCCAGATTACAGACGACTATTTGAAAAGCGACGTTAAACAGGGCGTAATCGTGGCAAATCAGACCGCAAGGTCCCTCAAAATAGGCTCAAAGCTGAGGGCGAGGATTACAGCGGTAAGCCTAGGCAAAGGAGCCGGCATGGGCAAGATAGGCATTACCTGCAGACAGCCATTCCTTGGAGCAATGGAATGGATCGCAGAAGAGATAAAGAAAACCAAAGGTGGCGGGCAACAGCAGGCACCTGCTCCAGCAAAAGAGAAAAAATCAGCCGGAGGTAAGTAGGTAGAGCTTGGCAAAAGAAAAGGCTTGCCGCAAGTGCAAGACTATAACAATGGGCAAGGTCTGCCCCAACTGCAAGTCAACTGATCTAAGCCCGGACTGGTCCGGAATCATTCTTGTATTTGAGCCGGAAAAGTCCCAGGTCGCCAAGACCTTGGATATCACCGTTCCAAACAAATATGCGCTAAAGGTCACCTGATCGATGCAGGACCTGCGTTCACTTTTGAACGTGAGAGATTCGCTCGTCAGGTTCCTTCAGGAAGACATTGGCGCTGGGGACATTACAAGTGAGGGCATAATACCCAAAGACCTACAGGCCAGCGGCGAGATTGTTTGCAAATCAGATAACTCCATTGTCTCTGGATTAGAAGAGGCTTCAATCATCTTTGACATATGCGGCTGCAGCTCGCAGGCACTTGTCAAGGATGGCGTCAGAGTCCGCAAGGGCAAGGTTGTGATGAAAGTGAGCGGAAGTGCAAGGTCGATTTTGAAGGCAGAGCGTACGGCACTCAACATGATTATGAGAATGAGTGGCATTGCTACAGAGACTCATCGGCTGTCACAGTTGGCGGGCAGCGTAAAGATACTCGCAACCCGCAAGACAGCACCCGGGTTGCGCTATTTTGACAAAAAGGCAGTTGTGGCAGGCGGAGGCGGGGCTCACAGAATGCGACTTGACGATATGGTGCTTATCAAGGACAATCACTTGGCCCTTGCCGGCTCGCCAGCTGGCTGCATATCAGGTGCCCGTGCTTTAGCTGGACACTCTGTCAAGATAGAATGTGAGGCCAAGAGCACCGCAGAAGCCATTGATGCAATTTCAGCAGGCGCGGATATCGTCATGCTCGACAATTTTACACCTGCAAGGGCCGCGAAAACTATCAAGACCCTGTCAAGGTTAGGCCTTCGCGGCAAGTGTAAGATTGAAATTTCCGGCGGCGTAAATGAAAAGAATATCCGGCGATATGCAAAAAGCGGGCCGGATTTTATTTCCCTCGGCTACATTACGCATTCGCCAAGGGCAAGTGATTTCAGCCTAGAGATGGTTGCGCCTGCCTAGGATATTGACAGCATCCTGTCAATGGCAAGCCTGGCCTTGTCTGCCACCCCGGTTGGCACCTTGACCTCATAAACGTCATGTAATAGCGAGTTGTAGACTTTCTCTAGATCGATTTTTTTCATGTACTTGCATACAGCATCGCGCTTGATAGGGATGAACTCCTTATCGGGGTTTTCCTTTTCCATCCTATACAGGATACCTGTCTCTGTCGCAACGACGAACTGCTCGGCACTTGAGGTCCTAGCATGTTTCATCATGCCCTCTGTCGAGAGTATGTGTCCGGACTTGGCCAAGTCTCCTTTTGACATATGGTACATGGTCGAAGAAGTGCAGCTGCATTCCGGGTGGACCAGGAATTCGGCATTCTTGAAAGTTGCCAGCATGCTGTTAATGTCCTCTGCTTTGATGCCGGCGTGGACATGACATTCTCCAGGCCAGATGTACATATTCTTCCTCTTTGTCACCTCTGCGACGTATGAGCCAAGAAACAGGTCAGGAAGAAACAGGACTTCCCTGTCATCGGGTATGCTGCTGACTACTTTTACTGCATTTGATGACGTACAGCAATAGTCGGATAGTGCCTTTACTTCGGCAGTTGTATTGACATAGCTTACTACGACGGCATCCGGATGCTCCTGTTTCCAGGCCTCAAGCTCCTTTGCGTTAATCGTAGACGCTAGTGAACATCCTGCCTCCAAGTCGGGTATCAGGATCTTTTTGTCCGGGCATATGATTGACGCAGTTTCAGCCATAAAGTGCACTCCACAAAAGACTATGACATCTGCGTCAGTAGATGCCGCATTCTTTGAAAGAGCAAGTGAATCGCCGGTAAAATCGGCAATATCCTGCACTTCTGGCAGCTGGTAGTTATGCGCCAAAATAACGGCATTCTTTTCCTTCTTCAGTGCCAATATTTGCTTCCGGTAATCAAATTCTAGCATCGTCATGCTGTTTGTGAACATGATTGATGTACTCCCTTTACATTTAAAGTAGTACAATCTAGGAGATCGCTGCCCATAAATTATAGACTACAGGCAATAGTTGCCACTTTTCAGACTGTCAGTTAGAACACCCAGAGATATTTCGGCGTATTCATGCATACACATAAATAAACTGGAACAATACTATTTTCCGAAGATCAATGCCAACACACGGATCACTGACAAAGGCTGGCAAGGTTCGAGGACAGACGCCAAAGATTCAAGGAAAACCACGACTGAGTCCAGTTGCAAAGCTTCGCAATAAGGACAATTTTATCAAGCGGTTTGAAAAGAAGCGGTTGCCGGGACAGAAGAAGCCAGAGCGCCGCGGTAGAAGGTAAATAGAAATCCTTCCTATTTCCTATTTTTACTGACGTGTAA
>DATEIL010000064.1:0-3265 GCA_035279085.1 Nitrososphaera sp. | reverse complement strand
TCATTGCCGAGGAGGCAGGGGCTGTAGCAGTGATGGTGCTCGACAAGCTACCATATGATGTTCGAAAGGCAGGTGGCGTTGCGAGAACTGCTAGTATCAAGGTAATTGAAGAAATTATGGATGCAGTTACGATCCCGATAATGGCCAAATGCAGGATTGGCCACGTCGATGAGGCGAGGATCCTCGAGGCGACGGGTGTTGACATGGTAGACGAAAGCGAAGTGCTGACACCGGCCGATGAAGAGCGTCACATCTGGAAGTGGGACTATACCACGCCGTTTGTCAACGGTGCAAAGAACTTGGGTGAGGCATTAAGGAGAATTGAGGAGGGCTGCGCCATGATAAGGACCAAAGGCGAACCGGGCACAGGCAACGTCGCAGAGGCCGTCACCCACATCAGGCTGGTCAACAATGAAATTCGCAGGATCCGCGGCCTGTACCAGGATTCAGACAAGCAAGAGCTTATGAAGGCATCCCGGGAGCTAAAGGTTTCATACGCAATAGTTGAAGAGACGGCACGCATCGGGAGGCTTCCAGTAGTCAACTTTGCAGCAGGTGGCATCACTACACCTGCCGACGCAGCATTTCTCATGAACCTGGGTTGCGACGGCGTCTTTGTCGGATCGGGCATCTTCAAGTCGGAAGATCCCGCGCAGAGGGCCAGGGCGGTGGTTCTTGCCACGACCTTTTACGATGATCCCAAGATCGTGATGGAAGCTCAAAAGACAGTCGACGAAAGAAAGTCGCTGCTCGGCCTTGACACGAAGAACCTCGAGCTCCGCATGCAGGAAAGAGGACAATCCGCTTGAGCGCCGGTCCTCACGAGCAAAAGATCACGATAGGCGTGCTGGGCTTTCAAGGCGACATTGAAGAAAATGTCGCAGCTACCCGTCAGGCGATGCGGGATCTGGATGTCGAAGGCACCGTAAAACTCGTACGGTACCAGGAGGAGTTTGAGCAAATAGATGGGCTCGTGATGCCTGGAGGCGAAAGCACGGTCCAGAGCACGCTGGCTGCAATTCAACAGTCGCTCCCCATAATCAAAAAGAGGGTTGGCGAAGGAATGCCTGTCCTTGGGACATGTGCGGGCATGATAATGTTATCAAAGCGGGCGTTTGACAGAGTGGTCGGCGACACCAAGCAAAAGCTGATGGGCAACCTCGACATCGTCATCGAGCGGAACGCATTTGGCCGGCAGAATCAGTCATTTGAGACAGACATGGACATCCCGGCATTTGGGAAGGAAGCTTTTAGGGGAGTTTTCATACGGGCGCCCGCCGTAAGCGAAGTCGGTAGTGGCGTAGAAGTTATCGCAAAATTCGGAGACAGAATAGTCGCAGTAAGGCAGGGGAACATTATCGGCACTGCGTTTCATCCTGAGCTCTCGGGAGATGCGCGAGTACACAAGCGACTGGTGGAGATGGCGATAGATTTCAAAGCCAAGCACACCTAGCCTGCCGCATTTCGGTATTTGTCTAAATTAGTTCCCAAAAGCAGATAATTTCTTATACTAGCACATACTCTACATACTCGTCCAAATGGTGCCGAAAAAAGGCCACCAGTTCCAAAAGTTCAAGGTCTCACTTGACGTTGCCTTGAATATCCTCGGTGAACCGTCAAAGCCCATTCTGATACACTACATCATGAAGCGATACGGGGTGAGCTACAGAAAGGCGAAGGAATGCTCGGTGATGGAGCTTGAAATGGTGCTAAGAAACGTGCTGGGACCAGGCGCTGCAATAATCATAGAGCGCATGCATGACGAGGTGGTCAAGATGGGCAGCAAGTAGCTACCACCACCACTTCCACCTCGTCCCAATCATGATGATGAAGATGATGATGGCTAGCATGGATTATCATTAGATAATATATGGAGATCATCAACCAATACGCCAATGGGCCCCGTAGAGCATTGTAAGGACATAGTGGAACTAGACAAGAGCATCCTGCTGGCTGCAATTATTGAAAACGCCAATCTTTTAGGATCCTATTTCAAGAAACCCATGGTTCCCCCAAACGAGCAGCGGTTCAAAGTGCTCCGGATTCAGACAGAGCTGATGGTCTCAATGGCAAAGCATAATGAGGATTTCTTTGGAGAGCTTTCTTACCTTATGTTCCACAGCAGCCTCCTTGACATCTTTCTCTTTCCTATTGGAAGGGCCCGCAAGCTGAAATTGCTGGCTGCAGCAGTCAAGCGCCCCTACAACCATGATCTGATCGCAAAAAAGATACTGAACAAAATCTCAAAGATGAAGGACTGAATTAATGAATGAAAAATCAATCGAGTAAAAACACGCGACTTGCGGCAGGCTGCTTGCAGGACTTTCCAATAGTGTTCTATACCGCATAAATAGCAAGTAACGACTCTCTCCCTTTAATGAGTGAGCTTTTCAAGATGGCCATAGTAGCCATCGCCGTTGCTGCAGCGACTGGCATCCCTTGGCTGCCAGCCTCAATCGCTGCTCTTGAATCCGATCAAGGAGGCGGTAGTGCGGGAGATTATGGCGCAAATCAAGAACATTCAAAATTGATGATGGAAGATGCGTTGCCACAGAATTTAGAACCAAACGACACAACGACTGCTAATAGTAACAATAGTACTGCTCCGGGAGTCGGGGAATCTAACAGGAGAATAGTCACGATGCAGGGTACTGCCTCCTCGCCGGGCGCACAGGCAGGGCCTTTTCAGGTAATTGACTTGCTGCCGGTAAGGGAAGACGGCAGGGTTTACGTGGGTTGGCTCACATTTACCGCTACAAAGCCCATCATGGTCGCACCAATGCAGACATACGGAGTGGCAAATGAGACCTTTGGCACGGATTTTGGCGATCTATTTGTATTCCCAGGCGGTCCCAACGGTACGCTTGTGGCACCAGCACTGATTACACCAGAGTATGGAGAGCAAATTGAGGCACAGATTCCCATGCCGGAAACCTATTCTGCGTCGGTTCCATTTGCAGGAAACGGGCTATCGGTCGGCAACCTCAACGGCGAGAGCTTTATGGTATCCTATACCTTACATGCCATGACGTATATCCCCGAGGTTACAAACAATGTGCAGAGTGCCATAACGAACGAAACCGAGGTTGAAGGTACGAGGGTGTCCATAGTGCCGGGCGCCGCTTTCCAAAACGAAACGGCATTCGATCCAAACCCCGTCACGGTCAAAGTAGGCGATAACGTGACATGGGTAAATGACGACCCTGACCCACACACCGTGACCTCTGGTAGCTTTGGTGATCAGGATGCAGGGGATGAGTTTGAT
>DATEIL010000063.1:0-5107 GCA_035279085.1 Nitrososphaera sp. | reverse complement strand
ATATTTGCCCTATAGTATTTTGGGTAGGGGTTAATCACAAAAGAGCCGTACCTGTTGGTGCCGCCAGTTACCTTGTGCCAGATTATTTCTTCGTGCAGCTGCCATTTTCCAAACGGCTGGACAAGCCGGGATAGCAGCATATGAGGCAGAGGCATAATGGTGCCGTTCACCACCTCATTGGCAATAACGATGCAGCAATATCCGCCTTCCTTGGTTACACGGTACACTTTATCGCCAAAGATGTCTTCCATGTCGTCAAGATATTCGCCTGTATCGAGCTTTAGCTTGCCCCTGTAATAGCCGCCATTTCCAGACGCGTGCATATCGTAGTCGATGGCATTTCTGTATGGAGGTGAGGTTATCGTCAGTTGAACCGAATTCTCTGGAAGGCTTTCCAGCACCTTCTTGCAATTTCCAACGACTATTTGGTCGGCAAACTCTTCTTGGTGAGCAAGCATGATTTTCGAGCTAGCTCGTTTGGTTTGTCCATATTCGGGATACTCTAAAGTAATATACAATGAACTAAAATCATGCTACACTTTTAGCTCACTATTTTGAGCTTAACAATTGAGGGTTGAGAAAAAAAGCATGACATCCCTTCTGTTTTTTTCCTGGTCAGAATTCCAACATTTATTTTACACTAACTAGCCGGCAAGTCTGAGCGGCAAGGATGGATGTAATATTATGCATGCATGTGCGCGCGCAAGTATATGCATATGTGTGCGTATCTAATTTTTTCTTGATGCGGTCAGTCCGTCACTTTTCGACGATGTATTCGTCTACTTCCATCCCGAAATGCCGTCCGGAGGCCGGTTTTGCATATCCCAACACCTGATCGCCGGCCTTGACGTCCGTAACAGATATCAGCTTGCCGTCACTTCGGATCAGTCGAATCGTTTCTGCGTTTTGCAAGATGACGGTGCCTGTGTGACCGTCGATTTCAGCCCGTAACAACCTCAATGGGCGGGTTTCAATCTTTGATCTGCCGACTACTGCCCGCCTGGCAAAGCCTTCCTTGTTGACTATCCAGACTTCACTCCCGGATTCAACCTCTGAAAGATACCGGGTGTTTCCATCCGGCGCAATTGTGTAGCAATAAACTGCGCCTGCGTTGACCCTGAATGGACGGGGGGAAGTAAATGAGGATCCGACAGACTCGTTGTGTACAAGTAGCATGAAATTGGACTTGCTTCCGATTAGCATTCCTTCTCCCATCGACATCATCGACGCCGTGTCCACGCAGACACGCTCTCCTGTGCCAACGTCTTTTACCTCCAAGATCTTCGCGGGCCTGACTGGAAATCTTGTTGTTAAGAGCTGCTGCATGGCAGTCTCTACGTCTTCTATCCTGTCAGTAGACAAGATGACTCCATCGACGCCTAGCTCCAGCACGGCAAACATTGTTGCGACCTCCTGTGAAGTCTTGGCAGTCGTGAATACCCTTGTTTTGGACCTGTGCAGTTTCGCTATGATATTTTCAAGCGGAATAATTTTCCAGTCCGATGAGTCTACTATGACAAATTCTGCCCCTGCCTGAGAAGCCTTTTCAATCTCGTCGACGTCAGAGTTGCTAAGGACCTTCTTAAAGTAGCCAAGGTTCTTCCCGGACGACTTTAAGGACCTTAGCTGGTCAAAGGTCTTGCAGACCACCATATCCGCATCCTCGGATTCAAAGAGCGTGCGGATATTCTTTCCGTTGGCGAGCTTGGGGTCAATGTTGAATACGGTGATCCCTTTTTCTGTCATCTTTGAGATAAATCCACTCAAGGATGCCTTTGGAACCGTCGGCCGGATAACAAGTTCTCTGCTCCGGGCAGGCGAATCAGTCAAGTTCTTTCAGAGCCTCTCTAACTGCCTTGCCCTGTATGATTATCTTGTTTAATGCACGCACCATTGCAGGAGGATTCCGGTGCTGGAAAATATTGCGCCCAAAGGTTACACCCTTGGCACCTGCAGTCATGGCCCCTGCACACATTTCCAATATGTCCCTGTCGGTATTGGCCTTTGGGCCGCCCGCTATTACAATTGGCACAGGACAGCTTCTCACCACCTTTTTGAATGAGTCGATGTCACCGGTGTAAACGGCCTTTACAACATCGGCGCCCGCTTCGGCACCTACTCGTGCAGCATGAGCGACAATTTCAGGGTCGTGTGGATTCTTGATGTTCTCTCCCCTTGGATACATCATTGCGACTAGAGGAACGCTCCATTCGTCACACTTGTCAGCGACCATTCCCAGCTTTTGCAGCATTTCCGGCTCCTCCTTTGCGCCTATGTTTATGTGGAGAGAGACCGCGTCTGCGCCCAACCTGATGGCCTCTTCCACGGAGCCCATCAGCATCTTTCTGTTTGGCGCGGGTCCAAGAGAAGTGCTGCCGGAAAAATGTGCAATCAGCCCAATGTCTGGCGGCCTTGGAAGAGTCTTGATAATGCCCTTGTTGACAAGCACGCAGGTCAGACCAGCGGGAGCGCATTGAAATATCATGCCGTGCACATCCTCAAGCCCTTTGATTGGTCCGTTGCTAATACCATGGTCCATTGGGATGCAAACCATCTTGCCATCCTTCAATATCCTGCTGAGCCGGACATCCCTGCCAAAGACCATATCTATTCACTTTTTTGACCTACTTATAACTTAAATGTCGTGGCTAATTCCCAAAAATAAAGTCGCGGATTTTGCTGCCATGACGCGACTGCAGGCCACATCTTGACTCTAGGCCCCCTTCATTCAAGTCTAGAATTCTGCAAGAAAATAACATTGTTTCCCATTGGACCTTCCGTATCAGGATTTTTTGAAAGCCAAATGCCTGCTCTTGTCTTTGGAGACTGGCCACAGTAAAAGTGGGTTGTCGGTAAAAAAAATGCCGTCATCATTATTTGTGATGATTATTCTTGCCGTATCGGACTAACTTGTGTCTTTAATGGAAGCGTGCATGTGTGAGCGTCGATGGTCTTTTTGATATAAACAGGCTTGAGTTGCTACGGCAAGTGAAGCGTTGCTGAAAAAGGTGTCTGGAAATGGACATATTGAAATACATATACGCGATACTGCATCGGATTTTAGGGTGCGATCGGAGTGCGATACTATCTCAACGGTCAATTAGGAGATTTTATATTTACATGCCCTGTAGGTGACCAATGTTGTTAGAGGAGCATGAAAGGAATCCGTTCTGCTACATTTGCAACCTATTTTTTGCTCCCGACTATATGCCGATTCACCTCAAGATAGACCACACAAAGGACGAGCTTGCGGCACACCTCTTGCTTGCGTATTTCGACGATTGGCTTGAACAACAAGAGGCGATAGAGCAGGCGATGGAACCTTCCCAGTCGAGATAGTCAGCAGAGCCTTTCCCCTCACCCAACTCCTATAGGGTTTTTATAAACTCCAAAGCAGCTTATCGTTGTGTCCTTTGGTTCCGACGACTCTTCGGAGTTTGGAAGGATGTCGACTAGAAAACTTGCCATTCTTTTCGGGCTGGCTTTTTTCGGCGCCTTTATGATTATTCAAATGATCGAGGGCTTCCCTGTGGCAGATCTGCTTCTGAGAAAGACTGTCTCGGAACAAGTCACAGTCACGATAAAAGAGGGAGATGTCTGTGTCGTCGAGCCAAGCGACAGTCAGCCAAAGAGGATTGAAAACTGCCCGTATGACTTGCACCAAAACATTGTCATAAATTACTACCAAGGTTCAACTAACGTCGAATCACACAGCCCGAAATGAGCCACTTACTTTAACAGCCCAAGAGCTGCCTTCAGATTTTCCTCATCTCCTCGCTTCTCATCTATTGGAGTCTCCATGATAAAGGTCAGGTCTTTTGTGCTTCTGTTATTCACAAATCCGGATAGTCCAGCAGGGCCTATCGAGCCCAGCCCTATGTGCTGGTGGCGATCCAAATTCGAATTGAGCTCACCCTTTGAGTCATTGAGATGAATGACCTTGAGCTTTCGCACCCCAACTACTTTGTCAAATTTTTCAAGCGTGACCTCGACGCCTTCTACCGTACTTATGTCATAGCCGGACGCAAATAGGTGGCAAGTGTCGAGACAGATGCCGATTTCAGACTCTGGACGGTCGGTCTTGTGTAGTATTGTGGCGAGGTCCTCAAAAGTTGCCCCAACTCCATTCGTCTGACCTGCGTTGTTTTCGAGAAGGACAGTTGCCTTTTTGCGATTACCTGTATTCTTTTCTGCTGACTCAAACGCCTTGTCAATGGCGTTTATCAGCTGCGATATGCCTTGGGCTAGGCCGGTGCCCCTGTGGCTTCCGAGATGAATTACGAGGTATTGGATCCCCAGGGCGGAACATCGCTGCAATTCCTCTGCCAGGGTCTGGACGGACTTGCTGTAGAGCTCACCTTGAGGTCCTGAGAGGTTTGGGAGGTATGGCATGTGGACAACTACAGAATCTGGCTTTATTCGACTTGCAGCCAGACTCTCCTTGAACCGGTCTACCTCCGCAGGGTCCAGAGGCTTTGCAGTCCAGCCACGGGGGTTCCTGCTGAATATTTGGAAGGCGGTGCACCCTAACTTCTGCGCGTTTCCCACCGAATTCGAGATGCCTCCAGCAATCGAAACGTGAAATCCTAATTTCATTTCAGGCAAGTCTTTCTAAGCAGACGGCGCTTGTATCCTTTATCCTTTACGTAGGGGAATAATGCTCTGTATTTTTATTTAGGTAAGAGCTATTGCTAGCGGAACTTGTCTTCCATAAAGATGGGTACCGGCGACCTTGCAAAATACCCTTTCCTCAATGAAGCAGGAGATTATATCAGGCAAGCGGGGTTCAACTGGGATGAGCTCTCAAACCCTGACATGGCAAGTGTGCTAGACATCGCGGAAGAGAGAGTTGAGGCAGGTGCAACAGGAAATGTGTATGAAAAACTTGGACGGCGATTTGAGAGCGAGGTGCTTACTTTTCTGGTTTCTCTGATACTTGTAAAGTCGATAGGGCTTGAGCCCGTGCTGCGCAAATTTGCCTTGGCTGAGGCCAGACGGGCAGAAAAGTTCCTGACAGAGGATCTCCGCCACCAGAGTGAACTCCAGAGGCGGTCGCTATTCTCAAAGATTTTCGACGATCTTTTCAAGCTGAAAATTACAGTTGCAG
>DATEIL010000062.1:0-8785 GCA_035279085.1 Nitrososphaera sp. | reverse complement strand
CGACTTTCTTCCTGAGCGTTTTGTAGTTGTATATCTCCCCGTTGTGCTCCAGCACAAATCTCCCGTCGCAGCTGCTGAATGGTTGTGCTCCGCAAGTGCCGCCGACAATGGCAAGCCGGGTGTGGCCAAACGCGTTGCTTCCACTTACCTGCTTGAACTGGCTTTGCAGTGCGCTGACTGAATCGTATTTCATGATATGTCCGTCAGCTACAAGGCCCGCGCCGTCCGGCCCACGGTTAACCATACACTGAAGCATCAGTCCCACTTCTGGGACGACATTCTTTCCATTCTTGCTAAGAATACCTGCTATTCCACACATGTCTATATCTATCCAAATTTCAAAAGCCGAATAGCTCTGCTCATGACAGGCGATTCGACTTCAATTGTTATTTTTTAGCAGACATCAGATAAAAAGATTTATGCGGCAAAATCCAAAACCTGCAACATGTCAGGCTCGTGAACTACATTTTTGGTTGCATTTGCAATCACGTCATCCTTTGGCATGAACGCGATGCCCACCCCGGCGCGCTGGATCATGCATATGTCAGACTTGGTATCCCCTATGGCCATCGTGTCCTGCAAAGCGATCCCAAATTTCCGGGCCTGCTCTTCTAGGTGGAATCGCTTGCAAACAGATATCTTGCAAAAGCACCCGATCTTTTCCCAGCCAAGTGGCATGTTTACTCGGCCTGTGACTTTGTCGCCAATTATTTCGAGCCTGTTTGCAGAGACAAAATCCATCGCCAGCCTGGCTGCGACTATCTCTGCTGCGACTGTGTAGCTGTCGCTAATGATTCCCACTTTGCATCCGCGCTCTTTTAGCGACCCGACAGCCCTCTCGGTATTTCTCGTAAGCGGTATTGACTCGACAGCATCCTCCAGGTCCTTCTTTGATATGCCGGAAAAAAGTGCCGCAATGTCCCTGCTCTGAAGATGTCCATCCATTCCACTTGACTGGATTTCCCTTACCTTTTCAGAAATGCCAAACATTTCTGCGAGCGCAAAGACAAGGCGCCCCTGGGTGAGTGTACCGTCCATGTCAAATGCTGCCAGTCGAATGTCCATGGTATGTATGTGTCACTGCACGTATGTTGCAGCCTTGCTTAGAACCTTTGCAAGGATCTTGACGTCGACATCCTTGAACGGCTCTATTTTCCCCGAGACCGGAGGCTCTTTCTCGCCCTCTTCGAGCATGCCTCTGCTCTGCAGCGACTCGAGGATTTTCTCCCTCAGTTTAGGAGGGCAGATCTTGCTGTGATAGATGGATCCCATCGACGCCAGGACCATCTCCTTTAGGTGCTCGTCGCCCTTGTCCTCGTGGAAGTGCGGGTTCCTTGTTTCGACCTGCATGACCTCCACCCCTTTGTCCATGGCGTCCTGGTTCTGAGTGGGTATGATACCGCCAAACTCCTCAAGTATCTTTACTATCTCGTAGGATTCTATCGAATAGCCTGAAGAAAACGACAGAAGCTCTGCAAGCTTTATCGACATGCAGTGTTCTCCCGAGTTGCCCGTCCTCATTACCTCCGTTTCAAATCCAGTGTAATAGGAGATCAGCGAGTTTAGGTGCTGGTTTGTCAGCTCTGATACTCTGCCCCACTTGCTAAAATATAGCCCCGTCTCTGACATCTTGGGCTTGTATATCCACGACACTCTGATCATGATATAGGGCGTTTCTGACATTGCAATTCCAGACGCAAAGATCTTTACGTATTCATTTACTGCTCCCGGGACATAGTTGTCGCTGTCGATAAATCCCACATACTCTTTTCCGGCCATCTTGGCAAGCAGCATGCCAATCACCATCCCCTCGGCCTTGCCGCTTCTCACAATGTCGTCCGGTCCAAGCAGGCTTGAATATCCGGCTTCCTTCAGCGCGTTTGAAAGATCGGGATCACGCTGGTGCAGGATGATTGCATTGCGACCGACGAACCTGTTGAACTGCTGGAGCGCGTCTTTCTCGAGCTTGTACCTGTCCACTGGCTGGCGCGGACTGTTTGAAACTATGATGGTCAGGCAGTCATGCGGTATCCCGCTGAGCACGCCTTCGAGTAGGCGGAGGCGCTCACCCTTGATGGGAATAACAATCGCCATCCTCCTTTCAATGTCTGCAATCCTGTCGTTTCCGACCTTCATAATAGTCTCTGAAGCTGAACTGCCGTCATCAAAGCCGGAATCCAGCTCAAAGACGCGCTGCACTCCGTGTAAGCTGATGGCTCCAAACCTCTCTGTGTACCGGGGGATGTCAAGCTTCATTCTTCTTGTACTTCCGAGACTCAAGAGAGACACATACTGTGATTGTTTATAGCACTTTGCAACGGCAATATGCTATAAAACATCCGCTCACGCTCACATCGATGAGTGCGGACCCGCGCTCATACATACACACAGACACGCGGATACACATACGCATGCAGGGTGAGTGCATAGGCATGCGTTATCTTCGAGCCCAGCCGCAGCAGGCTCTCTTTTTCTAGGGCCCGCCTGACTTGACTGTGTTCTCGAATTCGTCTATCATGCGTTCAAGCCCATCTTTTATCTTGCCCTTTGCAAAAATGCCGAGCATTGCGCCCATCTTGCCCAGCTTTAGATCGGCATCAACTGTCACCCGGGTCCGGTCGGCGGATTCTGGCTCTAGCGATATCTGCACAACCGTCCCCTTTGTATCGCCATCAGTAACTTCACTTTTAAGGGACTTACCAGAGTCAAGCGTATGCCGTGTGACTTGGTGGATCTCTCTTCCTGCCACCGTAACGTCCTCCTCGGCAGTCACCATGTTGCCGGATTTTTCAATTATCTTTACGCTGCGATATCGGTTTGGAAACCGCGTAGGAAGCTTTTCGAAATCCGTGATAAGCGTATAGATCTTGTCGTGGGGGGCATTCACCGTTTTTGATTTTTCGACTCGAACCATGTATGACCAACATAAGATAGAAGGTTGTTTTTAAACTAGCTTGCATACAGGCTATTTTTTGCAGCGTATGAAGAAGAATTATTTTGATCGCATGCACATGTAAGCGGATTCAAAAAAGAAAAAAAGGAAGAGGCTAAGAGGAGCCTTTGCCTTCAATGTGGGCGCGGAGCATCCAAGCCATTTTTTCGTGCTTTTCCACTGCGCCCAGCAGGAAATCGTTTGTTGCCATATCGTCATACTCGTCCTCGCACTCGTCCGCATTCTTGCGCAGGGTTTGTATGACACTTTCATGATCCTTTAGCAGGTTTGTGATCATTTTGTTAGCATCTGGATACTCACCAGGGTCTTCCTTGATGCTCGAATGCCTCACAAATTCCTCCATCGTTCCAAATGACTTGCCTCCCAGCTGGCGTGCACGCTCGGCAGTCTCGTCGACCATCTCGTCCAGTATTTCATACTGTTCTTGGAAGAATTCATGCAGCTGATGAAACCTTGAGCCTACGACGTTCCAATGGTATTTTCGAGTCTTTGTGTATAGGGTATATTCATCGCACAGCCTAGAGTTCAGAATTTCAACTACTCCTTTTCTGGAATCATCTGACAGGCCGATATTGGTCTTTACATCAGCCTTCATGATTTCAGGAGACATTGTGCTCTTTGATGCCATGATAGAGATTGGTCATGAACTTATTTATGAGATACTGAAACCACATCCAGAATTGTGTGTCCGCGGCTGTATAAGGAGGAAAAGCAATGGCGAGAAGCGACTATGCAGGAATTCGGAGATACCTTGCATGAATCGAGCGGTACAGATCCAGAAATTGCATGCCACGTTTCGTAATTTTTACCTTTTCGCCAGACCCAGAAATTTCGAGGAGATCTTTTACCTTTAACATTCTTAGCTGCTCTCCCAGGAGTTTTGGAGAAAGGTTTGTCTTGGCCTGCAGCAGATCTGAAGAAGTTTCCTTCAGTGCCAGCTCTAGAATAGACGCCGCGGTATCGACCTTCCCCATCATCGCATCCGTCTGTGGAAAGCCGGACTAGTATAAAAGATTGATGCGTTCTCAACATTTTGGACACTATCTAGATAGATATCTTTTTTGTAAAAACAATGCATTGGAGAAGGAGGAGGATGATGCACATTCTTCGTCAATGAGCAGCCGGCATCATCCGCATGTGGAGCGACAGGGCAAAGGACGTGCGCAGCCATTGTCCGATACTGTTCGGAATCCCGCGTATGTGAATAGAGCCTCTTAAGGCTAGCCTGTCGCGTGCGTTGCCATCGGAGTCGCAGCAACAAATCAATCCCTGAAAAACGTCATGAATCCGGATTTTTCGAAAAACTGCTGCTATCGTTCAGACCCATTTCCTTTATGACCTTAAAAAGCGTGTCATAATCGTCGATGCCAAAGTATTGTTTCATTGCAGCAATTGTCCCGCCGTCAATAGACCGGTAGTTGCGGTCAAGTTTTGCTGCGTGAGATATGCCGCCTTTACTTTTTTCTATCGAACCGATTGTTTCTTTTGTCATGATAAAAATGCGGTTTTATCATAAATAAGTGTTAATCCCGTGATGCTGAAATGCAGGGTGATGATGACGTGTTACGCTTTGCGCGAGGTTTACAGATTCTTGTTTGCTGAACGGTCCCAGAAAATTCGTATCTCCATTTCCAGCCGCATATGGCAGATTCAGAAAGTATCAGCTTGCCGCACGGTCGCTATCCATCGCGGTGCCTCTGCTTGATGTGAATTGCAAACGCTATTCGCTCGCCATATATCGAGTCGCATAGCGGACACCTAAAGGTCTTGGCCTTTGCATTTCTCGCGTGATCCAAAAGAGAGTCTATCAAACCCATGTGCCTAGCCATGCTTGCTCAATGGACCAAATAAGGCTTGTATCACCATTTGCCGGAATTTCCGACGGCAGACATCAAGTCAGTAAGCTATCTGCAATTGCTTTTTCAATGACTCACAGACTTCGGCCAGCCTGAACGGTTTTTGCAAGATGTCCGAACGCGCCATGGTTGACGGCATCCGGGTAAGAACTTCGTCGGCAAGCTCAAATGCAGTCATTAGGATGATCTTGATGTCAGGCTTGATTGAGAGTAACTTGGCCGCAAGCTCAAGCCCAGAAATATTGGGCATCCTGATATCAGTAAGGACGAGTGAATATCGGGAGGGCTCTGCGCGGAAAGCATCCAGAGCGAGCACCGGATCTTCAAATCCATCAATCTCATAGTTCCACCTTTGCAGGTACAGCTTTACCATGCTCATCAGGTCCGGCTCGTCATCGACTACCATTATGCACATTGGAGGTGCGGACAATAAGTGTGCACTCTACCGCGCAGTTCCAGCTAATAAAGATGCGTGGTCCATGTCCAAACGGGGTTCAGGCTCCGGCGGTACGCAGTCACATTATTAGCATCATTATTACCATCTTCATTGGCGATTTGCCTGAAATACCAATAGGTCATTTCCCTTGCGATTGCTCAGGACAATTCTCCCGCGTGTATATGTATCTGTATTTATATATGGAGAAAGACAGGACGTCAAGATTGCTCCGCTGACGAAATACGCGCAAAGTAAATTCAAGCTACAACGGCTGTCAGCGGCACGGTGGTCCAGGCAGGGGGCTATTTCATGCATCACTTAAGTCCGCCAACGAGCTGACAAATCGTGGGAAAGCCGTCACACAAAAAAGTAACCTCACCACCCTAATTACAGAGGGATAGTTCCTCTCATTGTTTTATAGAGCCTAAATGAAGTTCAATCTCGTCATGCCACTCGTCTTGAGCGGTCCGAGCGGAGCCAATGTAAATAAAATTGAGTAAGACAGTCGACGGAAGAAAAGGCAATCGTAGAATACTACGAACTCTGTCAGTGGCGATTATTAGCTTGCTGGCAATCAGCATCTTCGCAATGGTGCCTTACAATCCTAAAGGCATGGCACAGGCTCCGTCCGAAGACTTTACGTTTGTGGCGGCGGGCGACTTTGGCTGCAGCAGCAATATGAACACGGATGGCTATGAAAAATCAAGCGAAGTCCTTGCAAAAATGGCGGAACAGAGTCCCGAGCTGGTGCTCGGCTTGGGCCATTACTCGTACCAGTCAACAATGCAATGTTGGCACGATGACTTGGAACAGTTTCCATCTCTTCATTCTGCAATGCACAACCCTGCTTTCAAGCCAATTGCCCTAGGCGAGCACGAAACTGTGTGCGACGGCGGCAGCAATAGCAGTAGTAGCAGCAGTAGTGGTAATCCTCAGTCGGACGCAGAGTGCGAAGCCCACTTCAATGCCACTGGGAGGGCAGATTTTCTGGATCACTTTGGAATCAATGAGGGGTTGACCTATTATTCATTTGACTACAAGGGAGTGCATTTCATTGCACTCGATACAAACATTGACTATGGTCTCGATAGCGCCCAGTATTACTTTGCGCAGTCGGATCTGGAGGCAGCAAGTGAAGACCCCTCCACGAAATGGATAGTTGCGTTTTTCCATAATCCGATGTACAGGTCGAACTGTGATAGCTGCGGTGATGAGGTTGCGGACATTTCGTTCAGAAATGTCTACCAGCCGCTCTTTGACAGAACCCGAGTTGACTTGGTGCTTGCCGGCAAGGTTAACGCGTATGAGCGGTTCAAGCCCCTAGTCTATTCGAATACAACTTCCCAGTCGGCCTTGAGCGATCAGATCACCGACTTTGGTTATAATTCCTATACCGATCCCCGCGGCCAGATTCATGCCACGGTTGGAACAGGAGGAAGGCCTGTTGTGCCATGGAGCGGCCTAGCGCCCGAGGCAGCTAGTCGGGTTGGCCAGACCTACGGCTTTCTAAAGATCGATGTAAGCAACAGCGAAAACAAGATCACGGGGACATTTATCGACAAGGATGCTAGCCCCGGGGTAGTCCAGGATTCGTTTACTGTCACTCACACCCCGAAGCATTCTGATGTTGAATATTACCAGATCGATGGGGAGGGAGAAGTAAGCAACAGGCTCTCGGTGGCAAACACACCTGCCCTTCAACTGACCCAGTTTAGCGCGGCAGCATGGTTCCAGACAAACTATGATTATTCGCAGCCAGGCAATGACAAGAAAAGAATGATCTTGAACAAGGGAGGCTTTAATGGCGACGGCACAGGGGCCGACATGAATTATGGCATCTGGATCGAGAACGGGCCCGGTAGCGGTGGCAAGGTTGGAGCAGGCTTTGAAGCCCAGAATATTGCCCCCGCTTTGAAAGACAGTTTCGTCAGCTCTGACCTAAAGTACAACGACGGCAGGTGGCATTACGCCGTTGTGACAAAAGATGGCACGACGCTAACGCTCTACATTGACGGAGTCCCGGCATCAGGCGATAATGCAGTCAGGGATGTCGCAGGAAAGGTTCCGGACAACACTGGACTTCGGCCATTCAAGATAGGCTACAATTCCGGCCTTACAAATGACCTTGCCAGCGCATTTCACGGCAACATCGACGAAGTCCGCGTCTGGAACAGATCACTTACCGCCCAGGAGGTCTGGGCTGCGTATGGGGGCAATGTGAATACCGCAGGTCAGGTGATATACAAGCCCGGAAGCCGGCCCACGGCCAATGCAGGGCCCGATCAATCCGTTATTGAAAGTTCGCCGGTGACGCTCTCGGGCCTAGGAAGTGCCGACTCTGATGGCACGATAGTTTCGTATTATTGGACTCAGACGGGCGGTCCTGCAGTCACACTCAGCAGTGCCGGTGCATTGCAGCCGAGTTTTACCGCCCCGCCAGTTGGCGCAGCGGGCGCTAACCTGACGTTTGCCCTGACGGTGACTGATAACGAGGGCCTGACAAGCATTTCAAATGATTCTGTGCAGGTGGCTGTGAGCAACAGCCCTGACGCGGCCCCCATTGCAATCGCAGGATCGGATCTTTCAGTTGGAGAAGGAGACACGGTATTTCTGAATGGCACTGCCAGCTTTGATCCGGAGGGGCAGCCCCTGACGTATTTCTGGGTCCAGACCTTTGGCCCCCAAGTGAAATTGGAAAATCCGACCAGTGCCAATGCGAGGTTCTTGGTCCCAGAATTTAACAGCAAGCAGATGCCTGTCAGCATGGCCTTTCTGCTGACTGTAAATGACGGACAAGAGACTTCAAGGGATACCGTCACGGTAACCATCACCGACACGCTGTTTTCCACAACAGGAGACCAGTACCTCGACATTGAAGCCCATACAGAAGGCCTGCAGCTGAAGGACCCGTTCTCGGTGGCAACGTGGATAAGAACAACTGCAGATACAAGCAGCCTTGAATGGAAAACGCCGGTGGTAAACAAGGGTGGTTTTGGGACCGACGCAGAAGGACACAACATCAACTATGGCATATGGTTCGACTGTGGCGCTTCAGAAATCAATCCTGACTGCCATGGGGGGAATAGGATTGAAGCAGGATTTGAGTCATCAAACGGCACCGATGTCTTTGTAGAGTCTCCCGTTGACATTGCATACAACACTGGAAAATGGTATTTCGCAGTTGTGACGTTTGATGGCTACAAGCTAAAGTTGTTTGTGAACGCAGTGCAGGTGGATGGGAAGACGACGCCGCTCCAGCCGGACAGCGGGAGCGTCACTCCTGTCAGGCTCGGCGCTAATTCCCTCTACGAACCGGGTGGCGTATATCAGCCGCAATATTTCACGGGCGATATTGACGACGTCAGGGTGTGGGACAGGGCTCTGAGCCGTGATGAGGTCGCCATCATGTACGCAACTGGAGGAAGCGAGGATGCGGGGCTGGTAGTGCATGATGACCTCAACAGCCGTGACAGGGACAGCATGGCGCGGATCTCCGGGGAGTCGGGCTGGGGGCGTACCGGAACGGGAGCGGGAGCGACG
>DATEIL010000061.1:0-3552 GCA_035279085.1 Nitrososphaera sp. | reverse complement strand
GAGGTGGGCTCCGCTTTCTTTGCATCGGAAACAAAGCGGCTCGTCATTGTCAGAATATATCCTGTCGCCACACATCGGACACGATTTCAATATGAACATTATCTTGCCTACACACCTCAATTAACAGCATGCGTGTAATTTCCATCAGCTACATGAGAATGATGGGAAATATTGTCCTTGGCTGGATACATGTCCCTTGCATTAGTGCATCTTACCTCAATGTGGGATCCAAGCATGCACGCCGTTGCCAAACTAGCATATGGCGTGTGCATATTTGTTGATATCCTGACTTAATTGAAGAGTTTGCAGTCCAACCCTTGTGCTAGGGGCGGAATTTTTTGAAGTAAGCGATAATGACACGGTAGGGGAAGCATGGCTTACCACCGTCAACCTGCTCGACATTCTAGAACACGTGCATGGTATGGGAGAACACTACAATTTTGTTCAGGCGCGCACCAAGGTTGCCAAGATATATTGCCTGGCCGAAAGCCACCATTTAGATAAGTCAAATGCTCCATGTCTGTGCGGCCTGTCCGCTTCAGAGCACGCCCTGCTCAGGAGAAAGATTCTCTCGTTTTTCCGGCTGCTAGTGCGCAACCTGAAACATTTTCTCCATTGACTGTCGAACGAATAAATTAAATGCAAGCACGGATAAGCTGTTTCGAGGCAACCGTTCGGTGAGTGCACGTGACTATGTTGAAGTGTCAAAGCCCAGGATTGTCGTGGTGCTCGTAATTACAGCAGTTACCTCTCTTCTTGCAGCAACGCGCTTTGACTCTACCCCTGATGTAGCATGGGATACTACAGCATGGAACCTAGGATTTCTCACGCTTTCCGGAGCCCTTGCATCCATGGGCGCGAGCGCCCTCAATCACTATTATGACCGGGACATTGATAAAATAATGGACCGCACGGCAAACAGGCCAATTCCTGCTGGCAGGCTTTCGGCAAACCGTGTCCTGGCGTACGGAATAGCAATTAGCGCTCTGTCTGTTGCTATTGCTTGGTTTACCCTCAACCCAGTTGCTACCGGGATGATTGCGCTCGGAATATTCTTCTATGTAATAATTTACACCGCGTGGCTCAAGCGTAATAACGCCTCAAACATTGTAATTGGCGGATTTGCAGGAAGTGCCGCATCTATGGCAGGCTGGGCTGCGACTACTGGTTCTATCGATCTGCTAGGCTTTCTTGTGGGCTGGCTAGTATTCATGTGGACGCCTCCCCACTTTTGGTGCTTGGCGATAAAGGCAAGGGAAGAATATGCTAGCGTCCGAGTTCCCATGCTTCCTGTCCTTGTTGGCAACCAAAGGACTGCCAGTTACATCCTGATTAACACGGCAATCCTGCTTCCATATTCCATCGCGCTGTCATTTTTTGGCCTAGGGATGCTTTATACTGCAGTTGCCGCAGTCTCTGGCGGTCTAATGCTTGTCTACCACTACAAGCTGACCAGAAACCCGACTCCTGAATTTGCCTGGAAGGCTTACAAGGTCACGGCGCCGTACCTTGTGATCATTTTCGTGGCGCTGGCCCTGGATGCCCTATACTACTTTCCGCTACCTTCTTGGCTCATCATTGGCTAGGCCGTATCGGCTACCAACTCGATTCTGCGCTTATCTTTAGTGATCCATGACACCCTGACAAGTCCATAAATTTCAAGATCAAGCAGGGTCTTGTTGAATTCAGAATCCGCAATAGTTATCCCCTCCTTTGTCAGTGCATTCATGAGGTCTGAGTCAGTCATGTTACCTGCCTGCCTTATTTTCTCAAAGATTAGGTTTCTAATTGGATACTTCATCACAAAAGCCCCTTGGGAGCGTGTTTAATTTTTCTAATGAAAATCTGCGACTTCTCTGCCCCGATTGCATGATTTATCTTGGTAGGAAGCTTCTCCTAAAAAAATATATCATTTGGTTACTGGATATGCAAGGAAGGCGAATCCCGACTTTTTCCCCAGACGCATTTTTCTCAGAACATCGGCAGGAGACGTAGTATATGCATTATCTCAAAAGCTTGCGTCTTCATTACTTTTCACAGGTGTCGTCATAAAAAATGACACTCTAACACATATAGAAATACAATAGAACTGTGTTCTACATACACCATGCCGACGCTCTCCACTACAAAGCTATTTGACAGGAAGCAATGCAGGGCCTGCGGTAGCAAGATTACGGTCAAGAAGGTCTGCTTGGCATGCAACGAGCCGACAGAGATATGGTGTGAATATTGCTTCAAGATGGAAGACTATAGCCATAATGGTCATCCAGAGCTAGACCTATTCTGAATGAAGATGCTCGGAACCGCGGTCTCTTAGTACAGCACGAAAAATCAGCCGTAAAAGGTCCTGTCAAGCGGCTTTGGCATTGCGTACGTGATATTCTTCTTTACGGACTCGTACCATTCTTCCACGTCTTTGGTTATCGACGGCCTGATAAGCCTGACTGCCTTTACAAAGTCCGCGTTTGATACCGTATCCGACCTGTTCTGCATGGCATTAACCGCCGCCTCTCTGCAGAGGGAGATAATATCAGCTCCGCTAAAGTTCTTTGTGGAAAGGGCAATACCCTCAAGGTTGATGTCCTGTGCCAGCGGCATTGGCCGAGTGACTATCCTGAGGATTTCTAGACGCGCTTTTTCGTCCGGCGGCGCAACATAGACTATCAAGTCCAGCCGTCCGGGTCTTAGGAGCGACGTGTCAATGAGGTCAGGCCTGTTGGTTATTCCGATAATAACCACGCCTGCACTGCCAGAGTCGTCCATTTCTGTCAGCATCTGGCTCAGCACGCGCTCATTGCCTGACATGTCGTCGCTCTGACCCCTAGGCCGGGCAAGCGAATCAAGCTCGTCAAATACAATGATGCACGGCGATGATGCCTTTGCCTTTCTAAAGATCTCCCTAATCGCCTTCTCTGACTCTCCAACCCATTTTGACAGCACTTCCGGTCCTCTGACAACGACGATATTGGCGTTGCTTTCCGTGGCAAGTGCCTTTGCAAGCAGAGTCTTGCCTGTTCCAGGCGGCCCGTAAAGTAGCGCGCCGCGTGGGGGCTTTATCCCCATCTTGGCGAATTTTTCGGGCTCCCTTATCGAGGTAATCAAGTTGTCGTGGAGGGTTCTCTTGGCTTCATAAAGTCCGCCTACTTCGCTCCATTTTACGCGGGCGATCTCGACATAGAATTCGCGCATTGCAGTCGGGATGATCTCTTTCATTCCCTCCTTAAAGTCCCGAGTCGTAATCACCATTGTTTCAAGCATCTCCGGCGAAATCCTGTCGCCTTCCAAGTCAATTTCCGGCAGGTACCTTCTGAGCGCCTTCATGGCGGCTTCTCTGCACAATGCCTTGATGTCTGCTCCGGTATAGCCGTGGAGCTCGGAAGCCAGCTCCTGCAGGTTGATGTCGTCGGCAAGAGGCATACCGCGTGTGTGGATCTGGAGAATCTCGAGTCGGCCCTCGCCGTTTGGCACGCCAATTTCGATCTCTCTATCAAACCGGCCCGGCCTCCGCAGCGCCGGGTCGAGGCTCTCCGGCCTGTTGGTTGCACCTAGTAC
>DATEIL010000060.1:0-4170 GCA_035279085.1 Nitrososphaera sp. | reverse complement strand
AATCAGAAGTGAAGTGTGGTAGCTGGTCCCGCTCCCAGTCACGATGATGTTCTTTGCCTTGTCGATCCCCTCGATGAAAGCGCTGAGGCGGTGCTCATCCTGAAAAGTGGCAGACTTGATGCTTGTACGCTGCTCAAAGATTTCTTTTATTGTATAGTGGGCAAACTCCCCCTTGTTGGCGTCTGCAAGCTCCCACGCCACCTTTGTAGATTCCCTTGTTACCGGGTTCCCTGCAAAATCCAGAGTCTCCATCCTGTTGTGCCCGCTGATAATGGCGATGTCCCTGTTGTCAAGGAATACAGCTTGGTCAGTATGCTGGAGAAATCCAAGCACATCGCTTGAAGCAAAATAAGCATTGTCAGATACACCGATGACAAGCGGCTCGTCCAGCCTGGCACATGCCAAGGTACCGTTGGAAAACATCGCAACAAAAGCATAAGAGCCCTCGAGCATCCTGACCGTCTCAAGCATTGCTGTCCTGATCTGATGGCTGGAGTTGTAGTTCTCTTCAAGCAGATGGGAAATGACTTCGGTATCTGTCTCGCTTCTGAACCTGTGCCCCTTGTTCAGCAAGTCATTCTTTAGCTCCCTATAGTTCTCTATGATGCCGTTGTGAACTACTGCAATGTCGTCTGTACAACATGGATGCGGATGTGCATTATAATCGGTCACGCCACCGTGGGTCGCCCAGCGAGTATGGCCAATTCCTACAAAGCCGTCCATCTTGGCTAGGTCCATGGTGCTGTTGACTTGGTTGACCTTGCCTATTCCCTTTCTGACTGCTATTTTGTTGGCACCTGCAGCTAATGTGGCCACCCCGACGCTGTCGTAGCCTCTGTATTCCATACGCTTAAGGCTCTCAACCAGTGCGGGTGCGACTGTATTCTGAGCAATAATTCCGATTATTGAGCACATCACCCACATTCATGATGGACATCTTTTATCAATTGGGGATCGATACTCTATCTGCATCTGACTGAAAAATCGATGCGTGTTTTCTTAGCATAGATGGATGTTGAGTTTGGGCATATATTCTGACGACAGAATCTACTCGCTGGACAATCAAAGCTAAAATGCAATCGGGTGATTCTTGCTGCCCAGTTAATACACTTCAGATTTTTGCATATATTGGATTGTCGCATACTAATGCTTTCACCGATGACGAGCTCTGCTGCGGCTCATGCGGGAGCCTGCCCATAACGGACAGCGATTCCGGCGAAATAGTCTGCAGCTCATGTGGAGTTGTGATAAGGGAGAGAGTAGAGACCCTTTCTCCTGAATGGCGGTCATTTTCGCAGGGAGAGGACCGGTCCAGAGGAGGATATCCTTCATCTTTGCTTATCCATGATACGGGGCTCTCTACATTTATCGGAAACTCGGGTTTTGTACAGCCGGCGGATTCATCAGAGGACCGCCCTGCGGGCGGCTCAAAAGAGAGTGGAGTGTACGTCCAAAAGGCCTCATGCCCAATACCGGTCAACCGACTCCGCAAGCTCAATGCCATGTCAGTCTCCAGTGCACCCGTGTCAAGGAACCTGAAGAAGGCAATGTGGGAAATAAACCGGATATGCAATGGACTCGGGCTTGCATGGCAGGTGGCAGAGAGATCTGCTTACTTTTATCGAAAGGCGCTCCAAAAGAGCCTTATAAAAGGCCGGTCGATCTCCGGCTTTGTAGCCGCTGCGACGTATCTTGCGTGCAAAGAACGTATGATACCTAGGACAATTGATGAGGTATGCAAGGCGGCGGCGGTTGATAAGCCGTTTGCCACGCATTGCTACAAGATACTCATAGGCGAGATGCACATAGAGCCTCCCGTCACCGACCCTCACAGAAACATTGCCAAGATTTCTGCAAGAGCAGGAATTGAAGAACGCGTATCTCGGCGGGCGCGTGACATCCTAGCCTCAGTAACAAATCATACCTCTATTATCGGAAAAAACCCGCTGGTCCTTGCCGCGGCGGCACTGTACTTGGCGACAGTCGAGTGCAAGATGAATATTACAAAGACAATGATTGCAGACGCTGCCGAAGTCAGCACGATATCGCTTCGAAAGCGGCTTGCAGACATCAACAAGGCCCTTGAAAGCGGCAGCAAGGTTTCGGCTAGTCCGAGATAAAGCCGGAAGAAGCGAAGCCTATCGTCGCAATGAATGACAGCATCGGAAGCAAAAGCAATATCGATGCCAGATCCATCCCATCACCACCACTCCGAGGCCACAAGTGTGCCAATCGCATCGAGTAGCCATACCGCAGCGAACGCATTTAAGAATTATAGAAGAGTCTTAGCAAGTCGTTGCAGAGGCAAGGCTTCTTCTCATATGCAGCTCGAGTGAACCGGCAAACGCGCCGGAACTAAGTAGCGATTCTGCAACCTGTCCTTTAAAATTTTCATGGTTGCCGGTGCACTGGAATATCCCCAGTCTGTCTCCGATGGCGTTGCTATAGTATGCCACAACGGTGGTATCTGTTGATAGGGAAATAGTTGTGGTATTTGCCCGAGACCCGTCAGACCAGTGCTCAAATTCATAGTATCTTGACGCTGACGATGATGATGAAGTGGAGCCTGCCGCCGTCACAGAGTAGGTTCCTATTGGTAGCTCCATACGCAACGGAGTCCTGCCTTCTACTACAGTTGAGCCGTCGCGCAGGATTGCGACGTGCATACCCTTGATGCTTCTGCCGCCTCCGTCGTTGTTGTCATTGTTCTCCCCTGCCAGATCTACACTTTCAACAAGAATCTCCGCCCGCTCGTTCCTGTAGGTTGCTGTGACTTCGACAGGATTATCTTCTGAGGCTGCTACGGAAAAGCGGGACTGCGAACTTCCGTCCTGCCAGTTTGAAAAGATATAGTTCTGGTAATTGGATGCAATTATCTCGTGGCTACCTTCCGGCAAAAGAAATTTGGCAGGCGTGAACCCTGTGGCAACCGTCCGGCCGCTCTTACTGACTTCGATCCACATGCCGTCTATGGAGTTGCCCTCTGTGTCATGTGCCTTGACAGTTACTTCTCCGAGCCTTGAACTGGCAGCTGCAAAATCCCCGAGTGCCGCCTGGTACTCCTCAAACCATGCAGGCAGCCTTGTGTACGAGTCTGTAGAATAATGATAGCCGATGCCTCCTTGCCATGCCTCCATGGTATCCCGAAGGCCGGTCTCTGCATCCACACCATAGCCCATTACACCCGAAATATCGTTGCTTGAGATTCCCATGAACCTTTGTGGAGGATATTTTGAGAACCAGTCCAACGCAGAGGCAAGCCGCCACTGGTGCTCAAAGCAGACGATGTCACTGACAGACATGACGCTTTCGCTCACAAGGATGCTGCCAGGGTTTGCAACGACAACCCTGTCATTGCCATATGACTTTACATATTCGTAGATCTTTTCATAATATTCTACCTGCCATCGCTGATCCAGCAACGCCACTTCGTCAAGCATCACGCCGGCAGCTCCCGCTTCCATGCCTGTTTTTATCTCCGAGATTACAGAATCAAGGTTCCTGCCGGCGTTTCCGGTAGCAATGTATGCAAGAATGCCTACGCCACCATCATGAAATTTTGAAATCACCGCTGGTGTCAGGTTTACCTGGCCGGAAGAAGTGTAGAAGGGACTGACGACGTATTCCGGTTTTGATTTGATTATCCTGTCAATGTCATGGCCCAGCCTGCCGTCTCCATCCGAATACCATCCATAATAGATGACAAATTTTCTGTATGTACCACCCGCGGAATTCTCCGGCGCGGCAGATACGACGCTGGATGAGGAGAGGAATGACAGGAATAATAGCGCAAGGATCGCTTTCTTTAGTTTCAACTACTCTGATTGTCCGGACGGACGCGAGCTGATTTAAGCCGGGAGATACTTTGTTATAGAAACGGCCAGTCACCTGACAGCCTTTTATTCCCCGTTGACCTAATGTAGTCATTGAAGGTATTCGATTTTGCCTGTCCAAGCTGCGGGTTTGAGTCGCGCCATCAGGTAGGGACACCTGACGGCGACCAGATCCTGACTGACGTAAATACCGAGTTTGCACAGTACAAGCTCTTTGCCTGCCTGAAAGAGAAAAAGTTCCTGAGTGCCAATGTCCTCGATGCAACGTTTGATAAAAAGTGCCCATCCGACGGCTCGGATCTGCAGGAGGTGCAGATAAAAGAGGCAAGATGTCCCC
>DATEIL010000059.1:0-5164 GCA_035279085.1 Nitrososphaera sp. | reverse complement strand
AAGATGGCGCGCCCTACGTGTAAATGCGATGTCCGCGCAGGATGCCAAATTGCTATTTTACAGTTATGAAAATGATAATAATCCTAATCCGATGGCTCGCCCAGATGGTGGTCCATCGCAGTGCCGCTCTTTCGCTCGCCTTCAATTGAAGTCACGGTTCGGGTCATCTTGAGCCCGGGGATCCTCCTTATCTCGTTGACCACCTGCTCGATTCCTGTTCCCCTGGCCACTTCCACGCGGGCAATGATGTCAAAGTCGCCGTATACGCCTTCGACAGAAATGACACCGGGGACATCCGCTATCCTGTCAATGATGTTCTTCTCTACACCCGGCTCCGTTGTGATCATTACATAAGCCCCTGGCATGTATATCTCTGTCTCAGTTATAGGATGCATGCCGTGTCTATATGAAGAATTCCCCCGGGCCCAAGAAGGACGAGGAAGGGGAAGGGGGCAAGAAAGAGAGAAAGGAAGGAAAGGCTAGGTCAGGCCAGGCTAGGTGACATAGGCCCGCTCTGCGTGCTGGGTAATGTCGAGGCCAATGTCCTCTTCTTCTTCCGTGACCTTGAGGCCAATCGTCTTGTCGATTATCTTCATTATGACAACTGTCCCGACAAAGCCAAGCACGGCAGCCACTCCCACGCCTAGCGCCTGGATGGCGAATTGCATGGGGTTGCCATACGCAAGGCCGTCAGGTCCAGCAGGGTTGATTGCAGTGCTTGCAATGATGCCTATGGCAAGCGAGCCCACGATGCCCGTGACGCCATGTACAGAGCTTACGTCAAGCGCATCATCTATCTTCAGGTGTTCTTTTAACAGCAGGATGGCATAGTAAGATGCAAATCCCAGTACTATTCCTAGGACAAACGAGTTCTGCGCGCTGATAAAGCCGGATGCAGGCGTGACTCCTGCCAGGCCTGCAATCGCGCCGTTAATGACTGCCGTGGTGGATGGCTTGCCAGATCGCTTCCATGAGAGCCCGATCCAGACCATCGCAGATGTTGCCGACGCGATGTGCGTAACTAGAAGCGTGTTTGCAGCCAGCCCTCCTGATGCAAGCGCGCTTCCAGCATTGAATCCGAACCATCCTATCCACAAAAGCGTGGCGCCTATTACTGCAAGGGGGATGTTGTGGGGCACCATTATCTCGGGGCCAAAATTCTTCCTGCGTCCAAGGACCAGAGCTGCAGCGAGCGAACCCAGCCCCGCGCTGGTGTGGATTACGATGCCGCCGGCAAAGTCAAATACTCCCAGGTCTGCCAGCCAGCCCCTGCCCCAGATCCAGTGCGCCAGAGGATAATAGACCACTAGGCTCCAGACAATGATAAAGACAAAGAACGAGCTCCACTTCAGCCTCTCTGCAAAGGCGCCAGTTATGAGCAGCGGGGTAATGACTGCAAACATCATCTGGTAAGAGGCAAAGGTCACGCCGGGGATTGTCGGCGCGTAATCGACCGACTCGTTTATGGGGACGTTGTTAAAAAAGACCCAGTCCAGGCCGCCGATAAGCCCTCCTTGGGACGGCGAGTAGACAAGAGTGAAGCCAATGACGAACCACATTATGGAGAGGATCGCAAGGCCGGAAAAAGTCTGCATGATTATTGATAGCGAGTTTTTGCTTCTGATAAGACCTGCTTCAAAAAAGCCCAGCGCCGGCGTCATCATCATGACGAGACCGGTGGAAATGAGCATCCATGTGGTGTCCCCCGTGTCTATTGGCATTTCCGTTTTCTAGATCCTTGAGCTATGATATAAAAATGCATCGAAATTTATGATATTAATCTTGGATGTGCGTTTTATGATACTCTACCTTTCCCTTGAATTTCTTGTACTTTCTGCAATACGCGCGATTTCCTGCTCTGTTACGTGGGGATGCACCGGAAGCGACAGCACATTGTCAGCGGCCCACTCTGTAGCCGGGAGTTTTGTCCCCGGCGCCAGCTTCATGTAGAATGGGGTCTTGTGCACTGGCGGGCTGTAGTACACAGTTGCGCCAATGTTGTCTTTGGCAAGCGCATCCTTGGCCTCGTCCCTGCTGCTGCCGCCATCAAATGCGACGGTATAGAGGTACCAGTTGAATTTCTTGTCTGCAGTCTCTTGAGGGATCCTGATACCAAGTTTATCAGCCTCCGGCGCCAGCATCTTTGACAGGAGCTCCGCGTTGCGCCTTCGCAGCTCAAGCATCTTGGTCAGTTTTTGCATCTGGACCTTTGCGACTGCAGCGCTCAGCTCAGGCAGCCGGAGGTTCAGCCCCAAGATCCTTGTGTCATAGCCTTCAACCATCCCGTGGTTCCTTATCATTTTGACCATTTCTGCCATCTCGTCAGAGTCCGTCGCCACGGCCCCTCCTTCGCCTGCAGTCAGCACCTTGCTTGCATACATGCTAAAGCATCCCATCAATCCTAATGTCCCTGTCTGCTTTTTCTTGTAGGTCGATCCCAGCGACTGGCAGGCGTCTTCTATTATCTGGATTGAATGCTTGCCTGCAAGCTCCCGGAGCTCGTCCATGTCGGCTGGGTGACCATACAGGTGGACAGGAATTACGGCCTTTGACTTGTCCGTGATCTTGGCAGCAAGGTCTGACACGTCGATTGTATAGTCGTCACGCTTTACGTCGACGAATACCGGCTTGGCGCCGGCCGCAACCACTGCATTTGCGGTGGCAACAAATGTGAATGAGGGCAGAAGCACTTCATCACCCTCCTTTATGCCGATGGCAAGGAGCGCTGCCTGAAGCGCGGCAGTCCCCGAGTTCACTGCGAGCACGTGCTTTACGCCAAGGTATCTCTTCATCTGGGACTCGAGATCCCGGACGCGCTTGCCGCCGTCTCTTGCGGCGGTGGTGAGTGCATTTTCCTCAAGGACGCTCACCACCTCCCTCTGCTCCTGCTCGTCTATCCAGGGCTTGTTAATCGGAATCATGCTCTTTGACAATGAAGCCGTATCGTGCAAGGTCATTAATTATCATATACACTAACAGGCTGTTTGCTTATAACGGTAAATGGCGCCAAGCTCCAGACCCTGCACCAGGGCTCTGTTGACAAAAAAGAAGGAGAAGAGGAGGGGCGCCCCAGTGGCATAATCATCATGATAACGATAACGTTGTTGATGATGATAATAATATTGATAGTAATAGTAGTGGCACACCACTAGTTAAGGATAAGAGCACCCACGTGAGAGTAGCCATGCCAAAATAATATGCAGACTAGTAAGCAGGTGCGCAGTGCGGTTGGTGGCGGGCTTGATGGGAATATGCTGTTTCACTGCGACAACCTCGACTGCATCCGGTATCTCGAAAAAAACGGATTTGGCGGCAGGGTGGATCTAGTCTACATCGACCCACCGTTTCAGAGCGGCGAGCAGTACTACTACCGCACCAGAAACAGGAGCGGCATTGCGTTCAAGGACGTGTGGAGGAAACCCAGCGAATATTTCGAGATGCTAGAGCCACGGTTCAAAGAAATCCGGGAACTTATCTCTCCCACCGGCTCCATTTTTGTCCATCTGGACTGGCATTCCATGCACTATGTCAAAGTCATGCTGGACAGGATTTTCGGCCCGGGAAACTTTAGGAACGAAATTATCGTAAAGAGGGGCAGGAGGAAAAACCTGCAGTACCAGTTCACCTCGATTGACAGGATGCACAATGCGTATGACTCCATACTGTGGTACTCAAAGAGCGAGGAGGCAAAATTCTCCCTGCCTCTTGTACGGCAGCGCACAGAGGCAAAGTGGATGGGATTCTGGAGCAACATAAACCGGCCCACAATGCGCTACGAGATCTTTGGCTATACGCCGGAGCGGGGGCAGTGGAAGTGGTCAAAGGACAGGGCTTCTGAAGCAATCGAAAACTACAAGCTGTACAAAAAGAGGTTTGCCCAAAAGATGGGGCTTGAGGAGTACTGGGAGGTTGACAGGTCAAGGGAGTTTATCCGCAAGCGCGACAGCGTAAAATATCCGGAGTACTGGATCCCGCCAAAGACTCACAGAATCTTGGACAACGTATGGCTCGATGTTGAGGCATACAGCTACACCACCGGCTACGGCACGCAAAAACACGAGGCACTGCTGGAACGCATAATCTCCCAGTTTTCGCAACCCGGCGGCATCGTCGCCGATTTTTTCTGCGGCTCTGGCACGACGCTTGCCGTGGCTGAAAAGCTGGGCAGGCGGTGGATAGGCACTGACTCGTCGGCAAACGCGATTTCCGTGACAAAGAAGAGGATTGGCCGTTCTGATTTTGCACTATTTAGGATGTAATAGGAAAAATTCTGCCTCAGCTCGAACTGTCAGGCTGCAGTCGCCGTAGTGACATCATAACGTCGTTGGCGCTGTTCTCCTTTTGCAAATTTTGCCGGAGGCCTTCCCATTTTTTTGTAGCAGTGGAAGCAAAGCTCGTTGTATGCCACCTGGATTGCCCTGCGGCAATGCGTACAGAGCATCATATACCTGGAGTCCCTCCCTCCACCGCCTCAATCTCTCCAATATGAGTATCTGCTACCGCGGACGGAGTCATTGCGGTTCCCGCTCCACGCATTTTCTGCTTCGTCCCTTCCAAGCTCATGGGAGAGCATGTAGTGACCCAGAAACTGATCTCTCCCACAAAGAGGTACCTTGCACTTTCCACAGAATACTGTCACGTTTGCCATACCCATAATATCCCTGGCATGGGTTCGTGAGCATGCACAGGTATTATCTCAATGTGTGTAAGGTATGCCTACACTTGTTCTACCTCTCGGCTGCATCGACTCCAATATACATTAATTAGCCGGGCATGCGACCTAGTGTGATATCGTGACGACTGCCCAGACGAGTGCCGATTACAAGAGCCTCCTCAAGCGCCTACAGGACAAACTAGGCAATACTGCCAAGAAGGCAAAAGGGAGGCTTGAAATCCCAACGCCTCAGATCATCTGGGTCGGCAAGAACACGATTTTCCGAAACTTTATGGAATTCCCAAAAGCACTCAGGCGGGATCCCGAGAAATTCTTGCTCTACCTTAACAAAGAGCTTGCGTCGGCAGGATACATCGCCGGCGAGCGCGTCATATTCCTCGGCCGCAAGACCCCTTCGTCCTTCCAGGCGCTTATTGACCGCTACGTAAAGGACTATGTGCAGTGTCCTGTCTGTGGTAGCCCCGATACCCGCACCGAGAAGAGCAAAAA
>DATEIL010000058.1:0-15172 GCA_035279085.1 Nitrososphaera sp. | reverse complement strand
CTTGAGAGCCGATAGTCCGAGTGCGATTCCAAGTATTGCAAAGATCACTGCCAGCGAAATCTCAACCGGTATCTTGAATACCTCAGACACCAGCATCTTTGCTCCTATGAACATGAGCAGGGCCACAAGCGCCGGCTTGAGATAGTAGAACCTCTCCATCATTCCTGCGAGCAGGAAATAGAGGCTGCGGAGCCCGAGTATTGCAAATACATTTGACGTAATAACTATGAACGGGTCCGTGGTAATGGCCAGAACCGCAGGAATGGAGTCTATGGCAAATACAAGGTCAGTCATTTCCACTATGACAAGTGCCACGAGCAGCGGGGTGGCATAAAGGGCACCGCCGGCCAGGCGGACCAGAAACTTGTTTTCATGCAGCTGGGGCGTCAGCGGAATGAATTTTTTCAGAAGCCTCACTGCAACGTTTCTTTCGATGTCGATCTTTTCCGTTTCCTTTCTCTGAATTGCCATCCTTACTGCTGTGACTACCAGGAAAGCTCCAAAGACGTACATCATCCAGTGGAAGTTTTCAAGGAGCGATGCCCCCGCGATTATGAGGGGAATCCTCATTGCAATCGCGCTAATGATGCCGACAGATAGCACCCTGTGCTGGTATTGATGGGGAATCCCAAGGGATGAGAAAACAATGATAAATACAAACATATTGTCAACGCTGAGGGATTTCTCCAGCGCGTACCCTGTTACAAATTCAAGAAAACCGGAATAGCCGGACGTCGTATAAATGATTCCTGCAAAAACCACAGCAAGAGATATCCATACAATAGTCCATGCCAGCGCCTGTCTGAACGTACTACTACCACTACCACGTTTTTCCTTCTCTTGTTTTTCCTTGCCAGTTGATGGCTCCTTGGAGCGCAGTCTCCTGCTTCTTAGCATGCCTAGGGCACCAAGATCTACTGCCATTGCGACGCCAACAAATAGGCCAAAGATGATCCAGAGACTGTAATCTAACAAACTCGCTCTCTATGATTTACGAGGCACAGGGCGTATTTGACTGGGGTGTTTACTTTGTCTTACAAGGTAAACTGCTTTGATAAATAGCCGGATGCACAATTTCCTGCCGGAGGCATACACAACATATGATCAACAAGAATAACAATGACGACAAAAAAGAGTCATCGTGTCCGTACTGCCAGTCGAAATTCAGGGATAACGAAGAGCTCTCAAAGCACATAGATAGGATGCACCACGGATCCGGCCTGCTGCAGGGCGACTCGCGGAATTGGTAGCGCCCTTTCAATAGCAATAAAGACAAGCTTTTAATCTGAATCGAAAGCTAACGAAAGCGTATCCATTGTGCCTAGGGATGATGACGACGACTCTGGCAAGAAAACCCGGACCGAGACTGTCACCTTCAGGCTTGCCTCCTCACTTATCAGCGAGCTTAGGACAGACGCCGAGCTGGAAGGCGTTAGTCTTAACAACTATGTAGCAAAGATATTTTCAAACCATGTACAATGGGAAAGATACGAACGTAAAGTAGGGCTCCTTCCAATGACTGAAGCGTTTCTTGGCGAAGTTCTGAACCAACTAACAGATGCACAGATAGTTAACCTCGCCCAAAAACTGGAGAAGCAAAAGTTCAGAAACATACTTGCTTTCATGAAGGACAGCCACGACGTGGAAGACTTTGTCGAGGTCATGCGCGCATGGCTGACAGTATCTTGGATGCAGCAAAACATCGAAATCCGGAATGGGAAGTATCACTTCAAGATCCAGCACAGCCTTGGGGAAAAGTGGTCACTATACGTGAAGACCCTTATCTCAGAGCTCTCGCAAGACATTTTGGGCAAGAAGGCGGACATTGGCATGGTGGGCGACACTCTCTCGTTTGTTTTTGCAAAATGAGCTTCTTCTTGGCAATACAATGCAAGACAAAGTAGACCTGTTTTTTAAATAAAATAACACCCGATATTTTTCCATGAGTGAAAATATCAAGGTAGTCAAAAGCGCCAAACACTTTATGGTTTTAGACGCGATTTCAAGGGGTGTCGCGGACGCCGGCAAGATCGCAAAGGTAACAAAGGTTGACAAGGCGGAAGTAGAGATGGTTGTAAATGATCTTGCAGTCCAAAGGTTGGTCATAGCAGAACAAAAAAGAGGCCTTTTTGGCAGCAAGATTCAGGCGCGTATAACCGAAACCGGAAGCGGATTACTTGCTTCAAAGAAGCAGGACTTGGAAGAAAAAGCAAGGGGGTTCAAGGACATGTACAGAAATGGCGACAGGCAGGGCATGCAATCATTCATGAACGACAACAGGACGTGGCTTCCCATGATGATTTTCTCAGGGATAATGAGTGCAGTGATGTTTGCGTCAATCATGTCATTTATGGGCATGGCGATGAACCCGGAAGAATCAGCCATGGCTGGAGACTCTGCGAATGCTGATGCACAAGGCACTGCTGCGGACACGCAATCCGAGGCTGCTGCTGATGTTGATGGCGGAACAGCAGATAGTAGTAGAGGAGGCGCTGATAATACATCTGGCTTTGATGCCGGCGACTTTGGTGGAGACTTTGAGTTTTGACAGTAGAAAAAAAATTGTAGAAATGACAACACAGCACTGCTGGAATGACCTGGTCGTCTAACCGCCTCGGGTCCATTCTATAGGCTAGGCGACATAAAGCCGCCATCGACTACTGTATCCCTGGTGCATGTGGATGTGGCCTGACAGGGGCTAAATATGCAGGAAATGATGGGCCCAATACAGGCTCTGTTGATGAATATGGCGCTATCTCCACATTTGCATTTCGACAGAAATCATGATGATTGCAACGAATTGAATATTATTTCATTGCTGGGGTGGCACAAAAGATGAAGAGGCTACCCGGGAGACCTAATTGACTTTTATTGGCTGATCAATTTTCTGATAATTGATGGCAGTCCGTGAAAACATACGCATGCAGCCACGTCCAAAGCCCGCCTTTTGACGATGGAATTCCAATGCAAACGGCTGCAATATATTGGAAAGACTTTAATCCATCTGTAATCATTTTCCTGTAAATAGGGATTTACGGTTTGGGAAGATATCCAAAGGTCGTTCTTACGGCAGACCGCACTTTAATGTCCCCATACAGGGGAATTTCTCTCGCTTCCTTCTTTGGTTGCGCCCCAGCGCTGGATTTCAACCGTGACCACGGTTCATTCTGGTACTATGTTCTGCGCAACCAGGTAACGCCAAAGGTACTTTTTGACTTTATCTGCAACACAATTGACCATACCAACGGGTACGCCAACTACGCGCCATACGGGCTGAGGAAGGTCGAAGCGGCACTTCTCCGCGACGGCTACAAGCGCGAAGACGTTGTGGTTGCACATCCTGATTACGTCGAGAACTTTATAGGGCCGGGCACTGAAGTCGTCGGGACTTATGAAATGGACCCGCTTGGGATGGGCCCTGTGACCATGACATTTACCTATGGCCGCAAGAACATGTCATACGACGAATTCTACAACCGCGACCTTCATCACCGCATAAGTGCGGCAAAAGCCCGGACGGGAAGCAAGGCCCGCGTTGTTGCCGGCGCTTCCGGCACCTGGCAGTACAACTATGACCCGGCAAAGATCGAAGAATATGGCCTATATGGAATCGTGGAAGGGGAGCTTGGAGGAATCGGGCCGGAGATCGACGGCGCGGCAGGAGCTTTCTTTGACGCCCTTATCGGCGGAGAATTTGACACCGCCAACCCGTTCAAGAAAAGCCAGTTCAAGGTGGAGATCAAAGAGTTCGTGAGAGGCGAAAACACGCTCCACGGCAGGTTCATACACTACTGGAATGAACCATCAATAGACGAAATACCCAACATCATCAACCCCAGCATGCATGGCATGATAGAAGTCATGCGCGGCTGCGGGCGAGGATGCAAGTTCTGCGACGTGACCCTGCGACCACTCAGGTACTATCCTGTGGAGAAGGTGCAGAAGGAGATCGAAGTCAACATGAAGTACGGCGGTCTAAAGAATGCCTGGGTGCACAGCGACGACATTTTCGTCTACGGCCTCAACCCCCGGACTACAAAGAATATGCAGCCAAACAGGGAGGCCATCGAAGAGCTATTCACAGGTATCATGGCGACAGGCATTGAGCATACTAACCCTACCCACGGAACCCTTGCCGGCGCCATAGCTGATGAGAGGCTAATACCAAACATATCAAAGATAATCAAGTCAGGGCCCGACAACCACATCGGAGTGCAGTGCGGCTTTGAGACGGGCAGTACCCGGCTCATAGGCAAGTACGCCGACCGCAAGCTGGCGCCGTACAAGCCTGACGAATGGCACTGGGTCGTCAAGGAGGGCATAAAGGTCCTTAATGAAAACTATTGGGTCCCGGCATTCACCCTCATCATGGGACTTGACAATGACGAGACGCCTGAAGACAGCTGGGAAACTATTCAGTTGATACACGAGATAGAGATGGAGCAGCCAGATTCGAAATTCACCACTACGCCCCTCACGTTCGTGCCGATTGGACTCCTTGAAAAGTCTGACTTTTACGATATCGGGAACACAATGGATCCGGCAAAGCTCGGCGTCATGTACAAGACCTGGCAGCACAACTTCAAGTACGGCATTCAAAAGTTCATGAGCAAGGTGGGCAGGGATAACCCGGTCAAGAACTGGTTCTTTACTCAGCTTGCGTCAAGCCTTGGCGGAGTACCCCTTGGTGCCATGGAAAGGTATGCAAGGAGAAAGGGACCGGAACACGAGAACGTGATAGAAAAGATCAAGGCCAGCTACTGGTAGCGATATATACGTTCACTCCTCTGCCCATCCCAGCTTTCTTGAAACTGTTCGCTGGGGATGACTTGATCTCTGGGGCAACAACATGCGCATATACACACACTCATGCATTGCAATGCCTGTTATTGCCGTTCAGGGAGAACTACTTCAATCCCCGTGAAGGCCGCTATTCGCTTTCAAACAGTTTGCCTTCGAGTGTGAATACTATGAAGGCGCTGTGACCAAACTGCATCGTGTGATCTTCCTTGTCCGCCCTGAACAGAAATGCCCTGCCGCAGGCTTTGCAGAAGTACAGACGATCAAGCCTTTCCTTTGTTTCGGCCGCCAGCCAATGCATATATGGTCATTGTTGGGTGATTAAGTGGTGCGTAATAATCATTATGGTGCATTCTTATTGCTCAGCATTGACGAATGCAGGGCAAGGGCGAAAATGTCGTCAAGAGTCTAATAATTTGCTCCTTGTTGTTGGACATGTGAGAGTTTGAACCCCAAGCAGCCAGTTAATATCTTGTGATTTGTTTTCTTGTGGATCGATCTAGGTGCGAACTGGGCAGTCAGGTAGCGGCTTCGCAGATGTCTCACCCTAAGTTCTTCCTCTCACCCACCAATCGACCAGTGCTGAGGATATTGGTGGTACTGCGGGTGTTGATCACCACTATATGCCCTCATACTCCTCTGTCTCGATCTTAATGACCATTCTCAATAATCACCAATGACGGACCCTTGTCCCATCCATGGGAACTGAGCTTCATCCCGAGAGTTGTATCAAGAGCCAGGACGCATCTCATAGACGAAAGTACCCGCTTGAGGCAACATGTCAACACGGGCTGTGACATACAACGGCATTTATCCCAACAGGGCGTCAATGCCGCCTAGATGGCACACCAGGCGCGGCAGAGCAGGGTAGATAGAAAAGCGCTCGATGATACCCTGCTGGTGCTAGGCGAGAGAGGCCGGAATATCATCCTGGCTGAGCTCAAGTCGCGGAATCTGTATTCCAGCCACAATGACTTTCTGGACGTAAGTGCCATCTCAAAGTGCCTAGGGACATTTTTTGGCGCCGCTTGCGCGGATCTGTTGATAAATAGCGCAATGCTCAAGGTGGGCGAATAAATCTAAAAAAACCAGAACCCGCTACGCACAAGCTCTTGGCTAGCCAATCACGTTGCGAGTACAGGGGCGCTAGAGTTATTCTGAATTGGTGTAGGCTGTCTTGTAGTCTTGGTACATAGTCTGCTTGATATTGTCGGCCAAATCCTGCAGTTCTTTTGAATTATTCAGCGAGTTCGTCTTTTTGGGGGCAACTCCAAGCGAACGCAGCTCTTCGATCCACTTGTCAATACTCTCCATCTCCTTCCGGAAAACGTACTCTGGCATTTCCGACATCTAAGACTGGACTTGAGCTAAAATAGTTCACGGCGAAATCTTATAGAACATTGTGTATGCGTTTGCGAGATCGATCTCTAAACTTATTAGCTGATACTCCATCATTCCTATTGGCATGAAGATAGGAATACTTGGTTCTGGTCCCGTCGGCCAGCAGCTCGGAGATGCTTTCATAAAAACGGGCAACTCTGTCAAAATAGGCACGAGAAATCCTGCAAAGCTCGAGGAATGGAGTTCAAAGCATTCCCAAGGCAGCGCCTCGTCAGGCGACTTTGCAGATGCCGCTTCGTTTGGCGACATTGTACTCTTGGCGACTCTGTGGGAGGGAACGGAATCGGTGCTAGAGGCAGCCGGCCCTGAGAACCTTGCTGGCAAGATCCTGATTGATGTCACTAACCCGCTTGACTTTTCAACGGGCAAGCCGCGCCTTGCCATCGGCCATGATGACTCTGCCGGCGAGACTGTACAGAGGCTCGTCCCAAAAGCCAGGGTCGTAAAGGCTTTCAACATCATTGGAAACCCGTACATGTTCAAGCCGGAATTCCCGGGCGGGCCGCCTACCATGTTTTTCTGCGGCAACGACGAAGATGCCAAAAAGCAGGTCTCCCAGATCCTTGATTCATTTGGCTGGGAATCCGTGGACATTGGAGGCATTGAGGGTGCCCGGCTCCTGGAGCCTCTGGCGATGCTCTGGATAGTTCACTACATGAGAACCGGCAAGGGCGACCATGCCTTTAAACTCCTGAAAAGATAGGCTGAATGAGGCGCAGAGCCGAGGCCGTCCATTCTTTCTCACTCAGGCAATCGTTTCCTTCCATTCTTTCTTTTCTCCTTCCCTTTTTCTCTCTCAAGAAGGCGGCGGTCTGAGTCATCTATTTATGCATTTTGTAATATGCGCGGGCTACTACCTATTGTTTATACTTTCACGGGCAAGTATTCCCACTATGAGTCATTCACATCTGAACAACGTAACACCGGAATCGGTGATGGAGCAGGAGACAATCCGCGCCGCCATGGAGATGGCCAAGCCTCAGGTTTGCGTCGTCGGAGCAGGCGGTGCAGGCAGCAACATAGTCTCATGGATAAAGAGCAAGGGAATTTCTGGAGGCAAGCTGATCGCAGTTAACACAGACGCGGCACACTTGGGAATTACGAAGGCGGACAGAAGGATCCTGATAGGTCCAAAGCTGACGCAAGGCAGGGGTTGCGGTGGATATCCAGAGAAGGGTATGCAGGCAACTAGGGAGAGCCTGTCTGAAGTACTTCGGGAAGTGCAGGGTTCAAACATCATATTTCTCTGCGCAGGCCTCGGAGGAGGGACAGGTACCGGTGCAATCCAGATCCTGTCAGACGAGCTAAAGAGGTCAACAGGTGCACTGATAGTCAGTGTAGTCACGCTTCCTTTTGCAGTCGAGCGCTACCGCTACACGATGGCAAAAGAGGCACTCTTGAACCTGCAAAAATCATGCGATACGGTAGTCGCAATAGACAACAACAGGCTGACACGTGTAGCTGGCAACTTGCCACTTCAGCAAGCACTGGGCGTCGCAAACGAGCTCGTAGGTCAGTTCATCAAAGGGACTACCGAAACAATCACCACCGCGTCGCTTATCAACATCGACTTTGCCGACCTGACTGCCATCATGGAAGGAAGGGGACTTGCAGCAATTGGAGTCGGATTCAACGATGGAATTGACAGGATTGAGCAGTCGACAAGGATGGCACTCGATACGCAGCTACTGGATGTCAAGGACATGTCAATGGCGCATGGAGCACTCGTACACGTCACGGGAGGCGACGACATCACGCTGGAAGAAGTAACCAGGGCAGGAGAGCTGGTGACAAGGTCGCTTCCACAGGACGTAAGGATTGTGTGGGGCGCAAGAGTCGATCCAAACATGAAGGGCAAGGCCCGAGTCATGGTCGTCCTGACAGGCGTAGAAAGCACCTTTGGTGCAGAAACGCAGAAGGTCGCCACTCCGCCAATGCCGGAAGAGAAAAAGAAAAAGTTCCTTGGAATGTTCTAATAGAACATCCCATCTTTCTCTTACTTTTTTTGTCTATCTTTTCTTCTACAAATGAACTTTTAGCGTAAAATTATTTCATGTCATGACCGGAGGTTTTGCAGCCGCTTCCTCTTCGCACGCTTTGAAGCAAGTTCCAACTTTGTGACCACAATAATTCCAAAGATTGGAAATGCCGCAATGAAAGCGTAAGGAAAGATTGCAAAGAACAAAGACGGCGAGTCCATCATTTTCCAACTCCGAGAGATCCGAGTTCCATCATGAGCTCATGTCACACCTGCCTGCGAGTTGTTTTTCATTCATATTTAAAGCTTGGATATTTCATAATACACATTTTATCTAGACCGCGTCTACAGGATCCAAAAATGCGCTGCAAGCATAGAGACACACACACATCTGCGCACACGCTTGATCCTTGCCTCTTACCTCAAGTTCTGCTACGGATGGTAGCTTTTTGCTGTCAGAGAGAGATAATAATAATAGCCATCTGTCGTGGATTAAACATCGACGACGACAAGAATAGAAGCATCCCCCGTGTATGGTGGGTAACATTTCTTGCCAAGTCATTTATACAAGGAATAAAAGGGCATACCGTGCATAGTATTACCGATGACCCGATGAAGAACATTTGCGTCATGTGCAAGGATTTGTACCATGTTGAAACCGTTACCTTTGAACAGCGACTTGTGGCCGATGAGCATTTTTGCCCCCGGTGCTGGAGCGACATCATGAACACGACGTATGATAATGACTTGCAGAATGACTTTTCAAAGATCAGGATGCCAATCTAGCTGGTCAATAGATTGATTGTGGCAGCCCTGCCCTGCTCGGGTAATCCAGACCGCTAGGCCCGGCTGCGGCAAGCGGCGATATCTGAATTTGTATCTTTATCTGCCGCTGACTCTAACTCCGTATCTTTCATCTTAAATACAAGCTCATCGTTAGTGACCGCAGTTGGAATGAACTCACGAAGAGAACTTATCATGATAGTTGACGATGAGCAGGACATCCTCCAGATACTCAGGGCAGGGCTTTCCCGCTATGGACATAAGGTAATGATCTTTTCAGACCCTGTGCTTGCGCTGAAAGAGTTTGAACTGAATCACTCGGACTATAGCCTTATCCTCACAGACCTTCGCATGCCTTCAATGTCCGGCATTGAATTCGGCCTGAAGGTAAGGCAGGTCGACCCCGGCGTGAGACTGATGATCATGACTGCTTTTGAACTCAGCACTTACGAACTGTCACACGACATCCCATATGTGAGGACTGAGGATCTCCTGAAAAAGCCGATATCCCTTTCGAGCGTCTGTAAGGCAATTGACAAGGGAGCAGGAACCCACTAGCAGGGAGTGGGCGGCTCTGTCAGTGTTAGCTTTCTTATACTCAGTAGTGCATGTCATGAAACGGAGCCGCGCTTCATAATGGTCAGCAAGGAAAAGCTAGTTGACGCTAGTCTCGAATCGATAATCCAATTGGTATGTGCATGCGAGTATGGCGAACACAGTATCATAATTTATCCTGACTTGGCCTCATTCCGGGAAATTTATACTCGCCTTGCCCGATCCAGAATAACCGAATATGGCGACAGGGTGATCCTTCTTCCACATTATGAAACAACAAAGTCCGTGGAGCAGGCCCTGATGGAGCTGGATCTGCGGGCGAAGGACGAAATCAGCCGAGGCTCGCTGGAAATAATTGATTCGCATCACGCCTTTTTTGATCCCGAGCAGAGTTTTATTCAAGTGGTTGCTGCCATGCAGTCCGATGCTGTCAGGTCGGGGAGAACCGGCGCCGTGGTAATAGCTGACATGGGCTCATTTTTCCACAGGCAGGCTATTGACAAACTCGTTTCCCATGAGTGCAAAATCCCTGCCAGGCAGGCAGGCTCTAGGTACACCATATTCTGCTGCTACAATGCCCGGGATTTTCAGAATCTTGCAAAATCTCAGGAGGAGAAACTGTGTGAGAACCACTACCGGAATTTATTTATCAGACCGCGCGATTCATGATTTATAGACGATATGGAGAATTACTGAGCGGGTTTTTCCTGTAACAATCTGGTACTCGGATTAATAGTTATTCAGCCGCTAAAAAATCAAGGTCATCGTACGGTGTCAAAGCAATCAAAAAAGCTGGAGGCAGTTTCGAGGTCTGCCAAAGAGGCCCACATACTAATAGTCGACGATGAGGAAGATATCGCTGAATTGCTGAAACGTACTCTGAATATGCTTGGCTACAATGTGACGACTTACGATGATCCGTCGAAGGCCTCTGATGAGTTCAAGTCAGGGCTATTCGACCTTGCACTACTTGATATCAGGATGCCGGGCATGAACGGGTTTGAACTGATGAAGCAGATAAAAAAGCGCGACAAGAAATTGAAGGTGTGCTTTCTTACTGCCTTTGAAATTGAAAAGGATGATTTTGTCCAAAACGGAATACCTGTCGCCGCCGTAGACTGCTATATCAAGAAACCCGTCCACCTCTCAGAGTTCACTAAAAAAATCAGCACTCTGCTCGAAGAGTCATGACGAAAATCCAAGATGGCTTGAATATATGTATATGCCGCCTAACAATTATCATTCTGCGAAATCAGGAAATCCGATTCTTCTAGTAGATGTTGTCAGACGTGTTTATTGAGCTGGTTGAGCCACAGCTGGGAGGGAAGACCAGTTGCAATCGATTCTGAGCCAATACCGCCTCGCAATAATGGCCGCGATTGCTATTGGAGCCCTTGCGCTCTCGGTCGCCTCATTCCAATATTATAATGCAATTGCGGGGCAGGTGACAGAGATTGCAAAGAAAGACATCAGGTCGAACGCATTGATAGAAGTACAAGGCCTGTCGCATTCCCTTGAAAACAGGATATCTGCCATCACCAGCAACATTCAGCTACTCGCATCCTCTCAGGCGATAGAAAACGGTGAATTGTCGATGTCTCAGGACCTCATCGATGAAGCTCAGGCATCCACTAGGAACTTGACAGAGGGGTATTACTGGCTTGACAAGGACGGAATTATTGTCACATACAGCGACGTTGGCACAGGCAAGTTTCCTGAATACAGGGGAAATAGCCTCGCAGACAGAGACTACTTTAGTGTACCTCGGGACGAACATCGGCCATATTCTTCTACACTTAGCGCTTCTGTTGACAACGTGACTCGGATCTATGTGAGCTATCCGATCCTGGGCGCGCCTACCAGGAATGCGGGGGAAGAAGAAGGAGGAGGAGCAGGAAGGACAGACGCTGCAGCAATCGATGAACAAGAGAGCCGGGACTTTCTTGGTGTAATTGTTGCGGCCATAAATCCTGCTGATCTTGGCCAGTTCATGCTGAGCCAAATTCCTCCCCAGTTTTCAAGCACTGTGGGGCTAATGGACAGGAAGGCAAACATACTCTTTAGCATGGAAGAATCGGCAATCGGAAGCAATTATTATGATGATGATTTCCAGTCCACACTGCCTGAGGAAATACGTGATGAGTTTGACGCCATCATTTCCCATTCGCTTTCAGGAAATGTGGGCGCCGAGGACCTTTCGTATGCGGGCGAGTCAGGCACCATTGCATATGCTCCTGTCAAACTTAACGGGGTACACGCCTGGACGGCCTACATCGTCTACCAACATAACTTGGCTGGCGAAGTAAACACACTGGTCGAGCAGCAACGGAATTTCAGCATCATAATAATTGCAGCGATTGGAGGCTTGGCTGCATTCATTGGGGCGCTAGTCATCGCGTGGAATAGGCGACTGCAGACCGCGGTAGAAGAAAAGACCTCAGAACTGAAGCAGGCGGTTGATTCGCTTGGAGAGGCAAACGCAAAACTGAAGGAACACGACAGGATGCAGCGAGAATTTATCAACGTGGCGGCACATGAACTGCGAACGCCAATCCAGCCCATCCTTGGCGCGTCAGAGTTGATAATTGACGACTTTGCAGGCAACGGCGGCCAAAAAGAAGTAGCAATAGACAGGGAAACTGCCGAACTGATTTTCCGCAATGCAAAAAGGCTGGAACGCCTGTCGTCGGACATTTTGCAGGTGACCCGAATCGAAGGAAACAGGCTGAAACTCGACAAGGAAGTCTTTGACCTTAATACAAAGGTGCTTAACGTAGTCCGTGATACCGAGGCAGCTATGGCAAATGACCGGCGTCCCAGAGTGCGGATAGAGCTTGAGCTTCACCCTGAGCCTCTGAATATCGAGGCCGACAAGCCCAAGATGTATGAAGTCGTTGCGAACTTGGTCGGAAATGCAATCAAGTTTACAAGGGCCGCCAGGTCGGATGGTGTCGTGCGCATTGAAACTGGCATCACCGGAGGCGACCCACCAAATGATTCTTCTTCCTCTTCCTTTGCAACATTCCGAATAGCGGATAATGGGACAGGAATAGACCCGGCAATAATTCCCCGGCTATTCATGAAATTTGCCACGAAATCAGACCAGGGAACAGGCCTGGGATTGTACATAAGCAGGAGCATAATTGAGGCCCACGGGGGAAAAATATGGGCAGAGAATTCTCTCAACGGTGCCACGTTTGCTTTTTCGCTGCCAATGACTGCCAAACCCGGAAGCATTGATGGCAATTCAAGGAAGATGCAAATTCCAAGTCTACAGCAGGGGGATGTGAAGAACTCAAATACGCCGCGCATTATTGATGAAAACGACTCGATACAATCAGAGAGTACCTAGGTTGGTAGTATTGCCTGAAGAAAGATGCAAGATGCACCTCGGCAACAACGATAGGGAAAAAATGTTAGGTCGCTAAAAGATGGCGCGGGGAGTGGGATTCGAACCCACGTGTCCTTTCGGACATGGGATTAGCAAGATTAGCTCTTGAGGGCGAATTAGAAAAATATCTCATCGGCGAAAAAAGGCGGAATATGAAGCAAGTAATCTGCTATGCGACAAAGTATGCTCATGTTTTACAAACGGGAAACGCATCAGAACTACTTCAGCTCTCAGACAGTAACAGGCGGCACGCAATGGAAGCCTTGGCGTGTCTATCAAAGTTCATCGGTGCTTATGACGTGTGGAAGGAGATAATGAGAAGGTATCAGCTAAAATGGAATAGGGAGGATGACAGTTTTGAAGTATTTAAGTCGATCATGGATGATAAGCATAACTACTCTTCAATGATCTCGTGGCTAAGAGGTGTGTGTTCGAAGCTGCCTTCAGCGCATTCTAATGTCCTAAAATATTGCACGCTTACGGGTTTAAGGAGCGATGAGGCTTGTAACTCGCTTACGCTTCTTCATAAGGATTCTGAAAATTACCTGAATAGAAAAATCATGGTATTGGAGCATTTTAGGTACAAAGAAATCTTCATTAGGAGAACTAAAAAGGCGTACATTTCAATAGTCACGGAGCCAGTACTCCAACTGGCAGAGCAGTCCCAAGACACAAGCTATAAGGCACTGCGCTCTATGGTCAAGAGAAATGGGCTAGACATGCACATGAAATACTGCCGAAAGATTTTCTCGACTCACTTGCGCACCAGTGGCATAGAGCCAGAAATGATTGATCTGCTGCAGGGAAGAATTCCAAAATCTGTTTTCGGGAGACATTATTGGAGACCAGACTTTGAAAAGGAAAAAGCAAGGATAAGTGAATGCATTCAGAAACTACATACCGAGATTACTCCGTAAAACAGCTTTACAGATCGGGAGAAATCACACCATCGCATGTTCATGGCTTAATTTTGCATTACTAAGCATAATATCGATCTCATTAGCTATATCTTGACCATATTCACTATTAGTTAACTTTCTTACGTCATACACTATACTCAAATTTACATCCACGCCCAGATCGTCATCACTCTCCCCCACAGTCAAACAGCTGCTTTCAAGTTCATAATACTTTTGGAGCCGGGATACCTCCTTTCTAACAATCTCCTCTCCCGAGTAAGGTATCTCGTAGTAAACGCTTAGCGACACTAACTCTCTTGACTATTCAACCATTTAATATTTCTAATTCAGATCATCAAGTCCTAACCTAATAGTAATTGCTGATTTCTCGAATGGTTATTAAACAATATATAAAATCTTCATAACATTTAAGTAATCTAACATTCTACTAGATCCTTATTACATGGATACGAATAATTACAACTCTTACAAGACAATCGCCATTCGTCACAGAACATATGCGGCGCTCAAGGAAAACGGCAGAATGGGTGAGAGCTTTGATGACGTTATCAGTTCACTCTTGAACAAGCAGGAAGTATCCGAGTAAATGGGTAGTGCGCAGCAGTACAGACTGGAACAGGAACTCTGTGAAGTCCCAGAAAAATTGAAAGAGAGCTACGAACGGGTCTATGATGACATATGCTACAAAAGAGAAGAAAAATATTATAAGCCACACAGAACGGAGCTTGGCAGAATCTTTGAAGCTGCCTTTCAGGGTCTTGTACTGCGCAAGTTAGAAAGGAAGCTCGGACACAAAATCGAGGTCATTACCAATGATAAGCAGGGAAATGATGTGTATATTCGGCTTAAGGGGACGGATAAGTATGTGGTCATTGAGCTGAAAAACTGGCATACCTATTCTGTTACCCCCGATATGCTAAACCGGAATTTCTTTCAACGTAAGCCATACGCCAAGATCGAAGGCAAGCTCGTGAAGCTAGCTGAAAGAGACATTATTGGCAGATTTCTAATCTTTTCAAACAAGGTGGAGCTGGAAGAAGAAGCGAGTCGCAAGTTGCAGGAGAATGGAGTTATTGTACTTATGGGCGACACAGTTTTTGATAATCACTACAAAATCGCATACAGTGCCAGACGATTTCTTAACAAGTGTCTCTCTAAGATTGCTTTGCACATCAGAAGAATCCTTAGACATAATACGTCAAATGACTTAATGAGTGAAGGGCAAGAGTCCTATTTATTACAACTGGGATATTGGCACTTTTTAGCATCTATTACAGGCGTTTTTGGTGTTCTATTCGGGATTTCACCTTCTGATTCTATCCCCTCTAAACCACCTGATACACC
>DATEIL010000057.1:0-8180 GCA_035279085.1 Nitrososphaera sp. | reverse complement strand
CGGATAGGTGCTCCAGAATTCTCACGTGGTGTTCTTCGTCTACACTGATGCTCTTTAGCAGGGCAGCAGTTTCCCTGTCGTCGGAGGCCAGCTCCGCACACCTCAAGAGTATGTCTCTTGAATTCTTTTCGTCTGCTATCGACTCTGCGATCCCCTTCTTGGTAAAATGGGCGCTTCCTGTGGCGCCCTCAATATCTGCCATGATGCGTGAGATGTATTCAATATGGCGCAGGCCGTCAGTCAAAAGGGTATGGAGATAGATCCGGACCAGATTATTATCGACATTTGTCAGAATTGACATGTAATGCATCAATTCTTTTACTTCTGCTTCATGCTGCTCTTTCAGAAGCGCGTATAGCTTTTGTTTTTTCTCCAGTCTCTGAATCCGGGAGTCCATTCTGAATCCTAGGTGGCCAACAATATAAAAAAGCTCGATCCTGATTATTGTAGGTTTAAATTACTTTCCCCTATTCCTGTTAACGCTTGTCAACTGCGCACAGCATTTGCGACTGCGTATGTCACAAGAAATACGGTGAGAAATCCATCTGCGACAAGTGCGTTGACAGGCACAAGACATCGCCCTATTACAACATCCTGAAAAAATTCGACTAGATCTTCTGCATCCTCTCAAAGGCTTCGCAGCGTTAAAATAAAATCATCACCTATTGCGGGTGTGAAGCACCTCGCAGCCATGATACTTGGCACAATCGCTGCCGCCGCTGCTGGTCTGGCAATCTATGTTGTTGCGTATTCGCCTGGGCCGATGAATGTGGCAGGACAGACTGTTGCAACACAACAACAACCAGACCAGGGTGATGCCGGCCTGCCAGTGCGCTTTGACAAGGCGGTAAACCTCAGCAACAATGCCTTGGACTCAGTCTACGGACAGGTTGTTGCAGAGGATAACAACGTATTTGTGGTATGGGAAGAATCGGTTCCCTCGACCGGTTCTGCCCAAGGTCAGTACACATCGAGGAATTATGACATCTTTGTGAAGAGGAGTGTCGACAACGGCACTACTTTTGGCTCTCCTGTCAACCTGAGTAACAATACGGGCTTTTCTGAGCACCCGCAGGCCGCGGTATCAAACGGCAGCGTCTACTTTGCATGGACGGATAATACCTCGGGAAATAGAGAGATCTCATTCATAGCTGGCCACGACAACGGCAGCAGTTACACGCAGGTGCGGACCCTAAGCAACATCCTAAACACCACCACCACTACCAATACCACAAATTCTCCTGCCACTGACTCGTCCAACGTGGAACTTGCAGTCTCTGGTAACAATGTCTATGTGGTATGGCTCGAAGAGGCAGTCGACGACAGTCTCCATGTAGTCATGAGGGCGAGCCATGATGGAGGAGAAACATTTGAGAAAGCCGTTATTGTTAGCGATAGGGCAAATACTGCCACTCTTCCAAAGATTGCCGCTGATGGCAGCGCTGTTCATGTGGTCTGGAGCCTGATAGGCGATGAGCAGGAAAATGGCCTGTTTTATTCGGCTAGCACCGACAAGGGCCTCCATTTCACTATTCCCAAAAAATTGAGCGACCAAAATGATTTTGGCGAGCCGCAGGTTGCTGCCAGAAATAATACCGTCTACGTAATCTCTGGCGGCCTTGACGTCGTCGAGGTCAATGGGCTGTTCCTTGCAAAGAGCTTTGATGGAGGTGCCAGCTTTTCATCCGAGATAGCTGACGTCAATGGCTCCTTTGTCAACCCCGTGAATACGGAACTGGTGCTTGATGGTTCTGCTCCTATGATTTATGTTGCCGGCGAAGTGTTCCAGTCAAACGACGAGGAGATACTCCTACTGCCTCTGCTGATAGGGCAAAATTCCACAGTACCTCTTGGCCTCCTAAACCTGAGCGACAATGCCAAGGTTTCAGAGTGCCCCTCAATAGCTATCTCTGGAGACAGGATATTTGTGGTCTGGGAAGACCTCAGTCCCGGAAATCACGAGATCCTCTACGCCAGGGGAATGAAAATCTAAAAGAGTGCGGGAGGTGGGATTTGAACCCACGAACCCCTAAGGGATAAGAGCCTCAGTCTTACGCCTTTGGCCAAGCTGGGCGACTCCCGCACAGTAAACACGTTTTCTAGGCGTTAATTTGAACATATCCCAGAGCTAGCCCGGGAATTTTCGAGCAAGTATATGAGGGCATGTCCAAATCGTGAAATCGTGTTCACCTTATCCCAATTCGCCAAAGCTTGTGTTTGTGCATCTTAATTTAATCATTATGGGATGCGTCCTGTTACCCGGTAAGATCCATAAGAAGTTCTTTAACAATCCCTTCTTTGCAAAGGGTATACACGCACACATTCGCTTCCAAGCTGAATATCAGCCCCTTTCTGCCATCAGAGATACTGCAATGCATGTCGACAATGACCACAACAAACGTAAGAGGATGAACTGCCAAAATGCGCCAATCCGTGTATTCTCTGCAGTATCTCTAACTTTTGTTTCGATTGGCAAGATGATCTATGTGTTCCTTGGATCGGTCGATGCTCCTCCTCATCCAATGTCTGCAGAACTGGAACAGTGACTTGTCCAACTCCGAGCCCATTTTGTTCCGTGAAGGAAATAGACGGTACAAACCCACCCCCTTGATGTACCGTTGTTCCTGCAGGCTAGTGTTTTCTCCGGAGAAAGATTATTGTTGCTGCTGCGCCCGCTGCACCTACGATTGTCACTGCAGCCACTATAATCATGATTGTTGATTCTGGAAAACCGCCCTGAGCGCTACCAGGAGGTTCAACAATTTCTGAATCTGCTCCGAGGGGAAGCACCCACAAGTCCCCGAACTCGCGGCCGGCAAAATTTTGATCATCAATTAGAGCATCCGTACCTCCAAAGATGAAAATAGAGGAAGTTGACGGATCATATGCAATTCCATTCAGGGACCTACTCAAAGGGGAATTGGCTTCGTCAAACGAGATTTCGCGCCAGCGGTTGGCAGAATAGTTGTATGCCCACACTCCATTGTAGGGGGCAACAGCAGCCTCAACTGTGTCTGCATATGCAACATCCCCTCCAAAGAATATGGACTCGCCTGCTTCTGAATCATAGACCATTCGCGTTCGTACAAGGGGAGGATGATCATCAGGACTCATTTCCTTCCATGTTTTGGTTGTAGGATTAAACGTCCATGTATCTCCGAAAAATCCTGAATCTGAAAATCCGCCATACATTACATAAACATCGTCAGTTTCATCGTAGGTGAATCCCATTGCGCCCCTAGGAGCTGGGCTGCTGTCGCCGGTTATCATTTCTTGCCGCCAAATATTCTGCTTTGGCTCATACATCCAGATGTCACTAAAGTATCCTTTTTCTGTGAACCCTCCAAAGAGCACAACTGCCTCTCTCTTTGAGTCGTACAGCATCCCGTAAGACGCGCGTGCTTCTGGAGGGTTTCGTGAGTTCAGATTTATCCAGTTATCTGTCAATGTGTCAAATGCCCATGTTTCATTTGATACCAGTGAATGCCCGTAGTTAAAACCCCCAAAAAGAACAAACCGCTTGTACCCCTGCTCATATACAAGCGTGGTAGCAGCCCTTGGAGACGGACTAGCAACTGAGTCAACCTTGATCCATGTGCTATTCTTCAAGCCAAAGATCCAGGTATCTCCCAGATGGCTGCCGTTTCCATAGCCCCCAAAAACCAGCATGTTGTTTCTTTCAGGATCGATTGCCATTGCATGAGACCGCCTACCGGGCGGCATTACGCCATCTCCACCAGCCGCGCCACCACTACCATCAACATCATCCCCGTCGCCTATCTGTAACCAGTTCGATGTCTGTCGGTCTTCTGCTGATGCCAAAGCCGCGCCCAAGCCGCAACTCGGGAAGTAAAGAGCAAGGAATGCCATGACCGGGATCAGCTTCTTATCCATCATTAGGGCCGTACTGTCGCGTCATGTTTGCAGATATTAAATATTGTTGCTTTCTGAATGGAATATCTTGAGGAAAATAGCCGAGAATCGGCAAATTTCTTCTCGCATAAAGTCTCCGCGTCCAAAATACTTTTAAGCGAATGTCGAACCCAACGAGGTTGTGAACCCTTGTTGAAAAGGAAATCCGCCTTTGCCGGCCTAGGTGTCTGTTCGCTCCTTATCCTAGCGGTAATTCCGAATATTCCATCAACAGAGTCGACATCCGGTCACGTATATTCGACTGGGGACTGGCAGGCACTTGCAGCTTCGCCAGGCGCAGTCAAAAGTACGGCCATTGCCTACTCGCCTGACGACGAAAAGATCCTGCTGTATGGTGGGAGAACGCCTTCCGGCTCTTTCTTCAATCAGCTCTGGGTGTATGACATTGCTTCAGGAACATGGACAAAAAAAACCAACTGGAACTGCGTCCCTTCTTGTCCTGCTGGGAGAGCTGTTCACTCGATAGTTTATGATGACTTTAACAACAAGTTCATTGTTTTTGGCGGTTACCTTGTCTCGGGTCATTCCTTTGAAACAAATGAGACATGGACATATGACCTAGCGACAAACACTTGGACCAAACTTGACTTTGGCTCACAGGCTATCCCGGAGCCTAGGCACTGGGGTTCGCTAGAATACAATCCAAAGGAGAAAGTGACCTATATGTTTGGAGGGCACTTCAATAATGCGGGTTGCCCGGGAGACAAGATGTACAACGACGTATGGATGCTGAGCATCAGCGGCACTTCGCCGACATGGACGAACATGAATGCTGCCGGCGACCCCACATACGGGATGCCTGCCGAACGCCAGTCTGATTGGATATACAATTCCCGCGATGGCAGCTTTTACGTTTTTGGAGGAAAGCAGGAGTTAGGTCCCGTGGAAGGTACGTCCTGCGGAGCTCTACCGGAGAATAACAGGGAGATCTACTTTAACGATTTATGGAAATATGATCCGACGGAGAATCAGTGGACGAGAATCCATTCTGGGAAAACTGACTACACTCACTACCCAATGGAGAGAAGGACTGACACAGTTTACGATCAACAATTCAACAGAATGATCTTTTACAGCGGGATAAGGGATACTGACTTTATTTACGGGCCCGATACGTGGATATATGATTTTGATGATCTAAAGTGGTCGACCATACAGGACAAAGATGGAATCTTGCCTCCAGTGCGGACCCAGATGGCGGCCGCCTGGGACAGCCTCAACAATGCCACTTATCTGTACGGCCTCAACGACAAAACAGATGCGGGAAACTTTTGGAAGCTAAAGATAGCACGGAACAATATCAGCGTAAATTGCTTCAACGCCCAGCCAGTAATTTTCGGAACGGATGGTAACGATGCCTCAATCCTGGGGAATGACGGCGTCAACGTAGTGTATGGCTTGCTGGGTGATGACACAATAAAGGGTGACCTGGCAGCTGATTTTCTATGTGGTGGCAAAGGCAATGACAAGATCTATGGTCAGGATGGAAACGACAAATTGTATGGGTTCAGTGGGAACGATGAGATCCACGGGGGCCCCGGAAACGACGAGGTACGCGGCGGGGCAGGCAATGACATCCTTTATGGCGAAGCCGGCAAGGACAAGTTTAGATGCGAAGGCGGTACCGACAGAATTAAAGACTACAAGCCAAGCGAAGGCGATACCAAAACTTCGGATTGCGAGATCTATTGAGTAACTGACTGGAGGTTATGATTATCTGCTATTTGCGCCTGGAGGTGGAACAATATTTTATACTCTTGGTTCTGAAATCGCCGGCCGTACACACACGCATATCGGCTCCGTGTCTATACTCCGTGCATATGCGGCGATATGCAGAAAACCCGTCGAAAAGATTGGAACGTGCTTTACCGTAGGCGAAGCACGGTCTGTCTCGGCAACAGGCATCGGCACGGACACATTGTAACAATTGCGGGGCCTCTCGCAAGACCTTGGCAACATAATGAACTGAGGAACCGGAGATGACTTTGCACAAGGACATGGCGTAAACCCATCTCAATTGAAGGCCATTGCCATCGGTACCTTCGACGATCATGGCACATGCAATGCCGAAAATCGGGAATGGCATCGGCCTCTCAGATACTGTCTGCAGATATTGTCAGACATTCAAACATCCAACTGCTTAACTAATTTTTTCACGTTTTTTGACTTCTAATGGAAAGAGAAAGAGAATCTCGCTTAAGAAATGGATTACTAAATCATATCAAAGGAGCCGCTCGGCCTGCTGCTGGAATAGTGCTAGGCGTCCTTTTGGTTTCATCAATCCTCACTTATATCCCCGGTTTGACGACTGCAACTGCAGCGGGTGACATGACAACAGTGAGAAGCTTTGATGGGTCGGAGTACCTCGACGTGGCTTCAAATCCTTCGCTTCAGCTATCGCAATTCGTTATTGAAGTGCGGTTCATGTCAAGTTCTGCGTCGGCCACTGGGCAGAACATGTTCCTGGTAAGCAAGAGCAGTGGTAGCGTTGACAATGCTCAACTCGATCATAACTATGCTCTATTCATAAACAAATACGGTGAATTGTCGGGTGGTTTTGAGGCCGATGATGGAACCGTTCATTACCTAAACACTGATGTCAAGGTGACTGATTCTAAATGGCACGTCGCCAGGATAATCTATGATGGTATCAAGTTAAAGCTCAAGCTTGACGGAACACTTTCAGAGAGCGGCAAAGTAGGCAAAGCTCCGTCAAGTGCTGGAAAAGGGCCACTAAGAATAGGCGCCAATGCCAATTCTGGCTCAGCCGGTGACAGCTTCTTTGTTGGCTCGATTGATTATGTCAAGATGCTTGATCGAATGACATTCAAGAAAGTGTATTTCAACGATTTCGGTGCTGTGGTAAATCCGGAGCCGGGTTCAGAGCCATCGACCGATCCTGAGCCGGAGCCAAAACCAAGTTCTACATCATGCGCGGATATGCCGATGCGTGAAGTGAAAGGAACCGTGTTCATGGATCACATTCTTTCAAAGAGGGAAGGTGGCGGATCATTTCATCCGCCAGCCGACTATGTAAGCGAGAGCATGCGCCACATGAAGATGCATGGATTCAATGCGATAAGGGTGCCGTATTACTGGGAATCTTATGTAAATAGCCCAACTCAATTTCTCGATGAGCTCGAAGTTGTGGCGCGTGCAGCCGACGATTATGACATCTGTGTCATATATGACAACCACCACTGGTATACTTCGAGCTATTGGAATATCGATATAATCGGCAACTCTGATGGCAGAGGATTCCCGTCAATTATCGTAAAGAACTTTCCAGTAAGGAACAACGACTATGAAGACACGGCAGGACCATTCTGGAAAGCATTCCTTACTAACAATATAGATGTCGGAGGCAAGAAAGTATGGGATCTTCAGGCAGACTTCTTTGCAAAGGTAATCAACCGGATCGTCAGGTTTGACAGCGTGATGGGATACGAAATCATGAACGAACCACACCTCTTCAGTCCAGATCAGTATGACGATCTCGGCAACTACCACACGTTCATGGCAAAGAAAATCAGGGAAATAACGGACAAAAAGATATTCTTTGACCGGGAGACTGCAAGGGGATTTCAGAGAGAGCCTGATTCAGAAGTCAAGGTAGTACCTTTCGGTGTCTCCGGTGTTCTCTATGGTCCGCACTTGTACGCAGTACCGTACCCCGGGACTCAGGCTGAAAAGCAACTGGCCAATTTCAAGCAATGGTCACAGGACTGGAAGATGGAGATACTGGTTGGTGAATGGAGCGCTGAGACCCAGGAGGAAAACGATGCATACCTACATGCACTTAAGGAAAATGGGTTTGGGTGGACGTATTACTCCTGGAAGCCAACCGTGAGCAGGGGCGGGGGAAGCACATTATATGACAGCAGCACCACTGACCCGACGGCGGAGCTCAGACAGCTAACGAGCTCCATGGAAAGGGTATACTGATGACAAAGTGTTCCTACCCTCATCTATTTTTGGCCGTCCCCGTTTTGATTGAGGGTCTTGACGGGATCTGCGCGAGCAGGCAAAAGCAGTAGGTAAATGAAGGTAAAACATCGCTCAACAGGGTAGTAATAGCAGCAGGCAATATGTGCCGTCACTACACCGCGTGATGGTATTGATTCGCAAACCATCAATTTTCTAGCGCAAAGACAAAGACTCCTTTTTGTTGAAAAAAGTAAGAATATCGGGTGAAGGACTATGGTATTTATATTGCTAGCAGCCACTCACAGCAGCACAAATGCTTA
>DATEIL010000056.1:0-4076 GCA_035279085.1 Nitrososphaera sp. | reverse complement strand
CGGTGCTACTTTCTTGGTAAGATTGCCGACGCACCACGGCTAACAGGCGAGAAAAAAATCAGTCAGAAATAGAATTGGAATCAAACCGTCGACCAGGCGCGGCCTTTCTGAAGTTTTCGGAGACCTTCGAGAAGATCCCTGATTTCATTGTGTGAAGGGTTCAGATCCTTGACCTCTTTTACCTTTACGTTTAACTTCTCCAGCCCATTCCAGATTTGCTTGTCCTCCAAAAGATCGGCGAATTCATAAAGATCAAATGGTTTTTGAAGAAGCTCCACTACCTGCTGCAGGTTCTTGACGGATTCCACGAGCGTATCGACAACGTATGCTGACGCAAAGAGTATGCGCTGTTTCGGCTCAATCGCAAGGATTTCCCTAGCGACTTCCATTCCATCCTTCCTTGGCATCCTGTAGTCCAGCACGACTGCATCAAATGGAGGTTTCCGGCGACTCTTGCCATCTGACCTTTCCTTTGCGATGGTATCAAGCTCGTCATAGTATGCCTGGAGACATTGCACTCCGTCGTTGGTGATCTTTACATGGTGTTTTTTTTGCTCGAGGACAGCCTTGTATTGTATCCCTATATTGACCTCATCCTCTGCAACCAGTATTTTCATTGAGAAGTAGTATTTCCTGAAAAGGCTCATAAGATTCATTGTGTAAACGTCGGAACATACGTACAGCAGAGATGCGAACTTTGAGACTCTGAAGCACATACTTTCTTTTAGCTTGAAAAAAAGAGCACTGCCAATAATTTTGGTAATGATGGAAGAATCCTAGCTTATTCTATTCTGTCCTATCCTATGCAGATTCTGCCTTGACGTGCTTGACGTAATCAACAATACTCTTTGAAAATATTGCAACGATATTGAAGACACCGAATGCAAGAAAATGGGCGAGGGCAGCTGCGACTCCTGCTTCGAGCCCCAATGAGAGAGATACATAATGAAGCGAAGGCCGCACCAGTATGAACGCGACATCTCCCGCCAAGACGGAAGGCCAAAGTTTTACTGCAGCCTTTAGGACCTTGAAGACCCGCACTCTCGTAGTCTTATCTTGGTGGCTTGACCGGTAGTCGAAATAATACACACCAAGAAATCCTGCTATCGAGCCTCCATAGTCAGCCGCAGAAGAATAGGCCGAAATTGCAAAGTTGTCCTGACCGGCGGATGCCGCTCCTTCGGCAACTAGCATCCCGGCTCCGAACCCGGCCATCTCGCCGAGAATCAGTTGCTTGTTAAACTCAAGATAGGTTGATCGTCGAGCGCGCATGAACCGGATGTAATTTCGAAGGAAGATGGTCGAGATGATTCGCATTATTGCGGCGCCGCTGCAAGCTTCTGGGTTTCCCGGATTTTCAACTCTATCTTTTTCCTAATGCGGTCGCTGTAGCTTTTCGATAGGTACTTGAGGAATTTGAATTGGTTCGGTATGGCTATGCCATCGACCGAAGTTGTATAATCGTCAACGATTTCCAGAACGGTAGGGGATCCATTCTCAAGAATTGAGAGCTTCGCGCCATTCAACCTGTGCCTGTAAAGGTTCTGGTATGGCTGCGAATGGTTGGCTCCCAACGATGATAGGATAAAGATGTTGGGCATCTGGTCGTGAAGGTCTTCCTGTATATCATCCAAGTCGTCCTCTATGTCCTGAAGTGCCTGATTATAGTGGATAATCAGACTGGCGTTACGGGTAAATCGTGGCAGCATCTTTTCGAGGACGGGCGCATAGATTAGAGATGCATCAGAGGACTTGAAGAGGTTGAAGCACTTTACTTCGGTATCTGAAAACCTGTGACCGTTTATCATTAACTTCTTGGTATAGTGCTCAAACTTCCAGAAAGGCCAGAACTGCCTCAGATTGAATTTGAGAATATCTGCCATAAAATCACCATCTTCCTTCTTCAACCTAGCAGTTAAAGCCTCTCCCAGACGACGGTATCTCATATTGCCCACTTCGAAATACCTGTCCATCAGTACAATCATTCTGACAAGGCTCTTGACCCTGCTGTAGGCAGTTAGCGACTGGTCGAGATCCGCGGTATCTGAGAAGGCAGAGTAGTAATACGTCGCATAATCTTGGCCCTTGGCGTCTACAGCCTGCATGAGGAGAGAGGAGGGAGGGTCAATTCTGTTCAGGAGGCCGCCAATTTCGTCAAGGAGAACCGCAAATTCTTCTTCCGCGCAAGAATTGAGACGATGGGATTTTTCTTCCAACAAGCGTCTCAATACCATAGGATTATGCCCATAGTAGGATAATGAAGATTTCAAATTACACTAAGAGGGTGGATGTCTCTTCTAGAAGAACATTACTGGTCAAGATCCGTTCAAGAAGTGTAAAAGATTAGGAGCTTCTTTCTTGAGAGAGAATAAAAAATTGTCTCTCTCTCAAAGCTTTTAATCCTTTTTGTACTGAGATTGGGATGTTTTTGCGATAGTTATGTAGTAACCAAGCAAACTACATGAGCTCAGCACAGTCTGATCGATTTTGCGAGCAACAGTGCCCTTTGCGAATCGTCATCGAGGATCTCGTTGTTCTTGTACTTGTTGCTAAAGTAGAGCAGGTCTATCATTTTGCTCCTGTCAATGTTTACCACTGTACTGCCGTTTGTGCCGGCTGACGTATTGGCATTGGTCAGGATTACCAGCTTGTCGACAAAGCCCGTTGACTTTAGCGTGTTAGAGATCTGCTCAAAGCTTTTGGCGTGGTCTTTGTTTATCACTACCGCTATAGCCACTTTTGTCCCGTATGGATCGCTAAAGATCACGTCTATGCCATTCCCCTTGCTTTCAGATGCCTGCGGGCGGGCGACTACGCCAACTTCATGGGCATAGTTTACAAGATCCTTGACTGCGCCCCGCACGCCTGTCTCCAGCGTCTGCATGTCATTCCAGTTACGCCTTATCCTGATAAAGTCAGATATTGGAACGTCCATGACGCTTCCCCGGATTCTGAGGCCGGGATAGACGTTCTTTATGGTCTCATCTATGGCCTGCTCATCAATGGCTGCGACTTCACGCTTTGCTGCGTTTTCTGTTGCATGGTACATTATGTTGAGCATGGACCTGACGTTTCTAAAGTCGGAAAACTCGTCATAGATGACCTTTATCCTTGCTGCCAAGTCCCGCTCTTCCTGCTCGGTAAAGCTCTTGGTCGAGTCGTGGTAGCGGATGTATTCCAGGGCTATGTCGATTACTTCCTCCAGGGTGTTGGATCCAGCGAGGTCAATCTTGTAGTTGGCCTTTTCTAGCCTGTCAAAGACGGAGACATTGGCCCTGCTTATATCGTCGTAGGAAGAAGGGGTGAATATCAGCATCAGGATTGCGGCCGGCACATGCGCGTTTATCACGGCCTTGACAAAGTCGACTGACTCGCGGTCAACATCGAATTCGTCTAGCTGGAAGAGTGTAAGCTTGCCCAAATATTTCAGGTTAAGCCGGGCAAGCGCTGCCAGGCTTGCGATAATGTCTTCCAGTGACGCGACGCTCTGCGCATCGGCCCTGAATTTGCCTTCGATGGCAAGTTTGGCGATCGCCACTTCTACAGGGGCAAGCTCGCCCTTCAGGGTCTCTTCGATGGCTGAATAGTTAGGACTTAGCTGATTTCGAAGCAGAAGATCGGCCTTGTCGGATATCCTTCTGCCAGTTATCGAGTCCATGAACCCGTAGTTGAAGATTTTCTTGGCGGGTCCTATGTTATGCTCGGCCTTGTCGACCAGTTGCTTGACGATGGCATTCCTTAGAGAAGCGATATATTCTTCTGTAAAGCCGGCCAGCATTGCACTGTAAAGACTGTGCATGTTCCGTGGCGAAACCTGGGACATGTCGACGTATGAAACAACGGCGTTGTCGTTTACCTCGTTTAGTCCCTTTGTGTGCAGTGCCAGGTGGGTCTTGCCAGAGCCAACATCCTGTATTATGGTGACTAGCCTAAAGTCCTTGTCGGTAGCCTCCCCTGACTGAATTTTTGAATGGAGGTCGCCAATGCAGGAAAGAAGTGCACTTTTTGCGTCCTTGTGCCTCTTGCCTCCGAGGATTTTTGCGTCAATGAGAGTCGGCGTCGGGCTGCTCGGGTAC
>DATEIL010000055.1:0-3282 GCA_035279085.1 Nitrososphaera sp. | reverse complement strand
TGGGGTATCTTTACTATGTACTGCCTTCGCACCCTCTTTTCCTCAGATACGATGCGCTCACGAATAGTAACTGCCACATTCCTCGGGCCGGAGTCAAAAGGCAGATCCTTGTCCTTGACGACTTGGAGCTTGACATCCTTGGACCTGGCTTCAAGGCTCAGAAGCACATGCCAGTATTTGCCCTTGTCCATCCATTCAGGCACCTGAGTTTCCTTGTCCCAGAAATCGATGGGGCCCGATGGGACGAACCCTTCATCATATTTTTTAGTGATTGGGTTGTACGACCTGTATTCGTAATCGCCCACCATTGGGTCCAGCTTGCGCGCAGCCATCCTTGCCTCTATTACTGTCTCTATTGACCTCGTGAATTCCCTGTAGGCCATAATGCCCCAGATCGTCCCAAGCGCGCTAAAGAGCGTAAAGAGCTCTGCAATAATGTCAGTAGAGCTGTTCAGAAAATATCTGGGCGCAAGCGGTATTCCGAACCATCCAGTGGATAGCAGGCCGGCAAATGTCAGCGTGATAAACAGGTACCTTGCAGCGTTGTGGTTCTGGATGCTGAAGAACAATGAGCTACATCCGCAAATACCGCGATATCCACCCTCGCTGTTGCCCCGTCCAAGTTTCAATACATTTGCCTGCCGGTAACTAGATTACGAATGGAACTCGATTATATATTGTCTTCATGCTGCACCTCATCTTGCGATCTGATTTCATTTTGGAAATCTAGCCATGCTGCAGGCGCATCAAGCGCCGCCCATTTCTCATAGCACACGACCTCCGACAGCGCCATCCGGGGGAGCCAGCCGGCCCGCTGGAGATCGGGCCTGTCAGCGAATTCTGCCACATATCCTAGGCAAAGGTAAGCGACCGGTTTTGCATGCGACGGAATATCAAGGATCTTTTCAAGATCGGAATTGGCCAGGATGCTAACCCACCCGACTCCCACGCCTTCTGCACGCGCCGCAAGCCACAGATTCTGGACTGCACATGCGACGCTGTAGACTCCAGTTTCTTCAATAGATGTCCTTCCAAGCACAAAGGGCCCAAAGCGGGTCGGGTCGTATGTGACGCAGACGTTGACATCTGATTCCATGATGCCTTCGAGCTTCAGCACCGTATACTTTTTCTGGCGCTCGGCGTCTCCGCCGAGCATGGCAGTCGAGCGCTCCCGCTCCCTGAGAAACGACTCCTTTACCTTCCGCCTAGTCTCTGCGTCCCTTATCAGTATAAAACTCCAGGGCTGCGAAAATCCGACCGAAGGGGCATGGTGCGCAGCCCTGAGTATGCGGGCGAGTACATCGTCTGGAATTGATTTTTGGATAAAATGTGACCGTACATCCCGCCTGGAAAATATCGCCCTGTACAGGCCCTCCTTTTGCGGGTCGGTAAAAGCAGAATCGTCCGCCAATTGCAATCCTTTTTTGACCGCACTCCCATTACTACATTTGTATCGCGGGTTTTGACTCGGCGATGCTTTTTTCTGACTCTTGCACAACGCTCATCTATGGACGGGAACGCTCTTGTTCAATTAATGAATCTGTGCCAAAGCGCGAGGGCCATGAGCGTTATTTTCATCATTCTGAGGCTCCATGGCCATACCAGGGAGAAGCAGGAAAATGCAGCAACCGATGAGGATTGATCGAAAATTCCTCTGAAACTTCTGGCTACGCCAATATGCAGCCTAGGATCTTTTGTCCTGCATTCACGAAATTTTTGCTCTAGCGCTGCTGTGACTGGATGCAAAAAATAGCTGGCCGAAATCTATGACATATATTTGGGGACGGAAGCAAGTTTGCCTTGCGGGCAGGTGGTCTAGCTCGGTTATGATACCTCGTTGACATCGAGGTGGTCGGGTGTTCAAATCACCCCCTGCCCATTTTCTCAACTTTGCAAGATGGCGATGTCATAGTTGTGGTAACTGGACCGGTTAGGTTGCCGGCACGTAGCCGAAGAATAGGAGAGCAGGTTTATCCATTTCTACTGACTTGAATTCCTTTTCCTCTTGTCCCGACTAGTATGCCAGCCGGCCTGCGCGGCACGGGCAATCTATAGGGAGAATGGGCAGAGAATTGACGCGTTACATGTCACGGCCTGCGGTCTGGCAATTTTGTGTCCTTGTACCGTCACACTCGCATATGCTCTCCTGCTTTCATAAAGACACACATTCCCTCTCTAATGCAATGCATGTCATTGCTATGTAATTAGCATGAAATCATGCTTTTACACTATTATTCTTCCTCACGATAAACTTATATCATTTTATCTGACGTAATTGTATTGCCAGAAATGAAGAAAATAGAGGCCATTGTCCGGACAGAAAAGCTTCCGATCGTCAAGGAAAAGCTCCGAGCCATAGGGATTGGCGGTATGACCATTTCTAACGTCTCTGGGTGGAGCAAACAGCGGGAGCTCCACCTCCAGTGGAGGGGGCAGCCGATGGCCTACGACCTGCTTCCAAAGATCAAATTTGAAATTGTTGTTCCTGATTCACAGGAGGATCTTGTGGTAAAGTCTATTGTGGAATCGGCAAGGACGGGCGAGCACGGCGACGGCGTTATATTCGTCACCACAATTGACATTGCAATCAACATTTCTACCATGGAAAAAGGCGAAAAGGCAATCCTGCAGCCGGACCACAAGGAACCGGAGACAAAGTCGGCTGGCAAGGGAAAGTAGGACTTGGTTGAAAAGCCGGTCACCCTCAGCATCAAATCCAAGATTATTCTCGTAAGCTTATTTCTTTCACTTGCAACCCTTTTCACGATTTCAATGCTGAGCTACGTCACCGCAGACAGCCTGATCGAGCAAAGAGTACATTCCCAGCTCGCAAGCGAGTCATCTGGAAGGGGCTCTGCAATCAGCCTGCTGATCGATTCGAGGATACAGCAAGTCGAGCTTCTTGCCGCCAACACGGATATCCGGGAGATAGTCTCCGCTATCGCGTCGCGCACGCCAGGTGATATCGGGATGGGCGCATACCAGACGCAATTCGATTCCGACATACAAGAGTTCAGGCGCGTAGCCGGCGACTCCCTGGTACTCTATGACGTAACTCTTGTGGGCAGGGACGGCAAGGTCCTAATATCCTCGAATGAAACATCGGATGCAGGGGCAGTTTATCCATACACCGACAGGTTTTCCCGGGGAATCCGGGGCGAGAGCTTTTTGGAATTTGCACCTGTCGATGGGATCAGAAGGGCAGTCGTCACGGTCCCCTTGAATTCAGAAAGTGCGCAGGATGGATTCAGCGGGATCATGGTCGCTACCATGGGCACGGAA
>DATEIL010000054.1:0-5106 GCA_035279085.1 Nitrososphaera sp. | reverse complement strand
TGCTTCAACTGCTTGGACTGTTTCTTCTCGAGGTTCCTGAACTGGGCGGGGACCTGCGATAGCAGTTTCGTCAGATTCTCGATTTGCTTTGACTGTTTTTTTATCCGGCTTAGTGTCAGCGCGGTCATTGCCTCCTGATTTGATACTTGAGGAGCTGCTGCAATTTCAGTGCTAGTTTCAGTGATGACAGCCGCCGGCTCTTGCTCTAATGGCTGCATTTCCATCGCACTTTCGACCAGTGTCGAGTTGTCTATCTCAGACATCATTTGACAGGGTTCTCAAGTGACTAAAGTCATTATTGATTTGAAAAATCTGACAAACTGATGCACTAGCTGCACCATCGTCAGAATCAAACGCAAAAATCCATTGCAACATTATTACGGTAGCTGGTCCTCACGGGCAGGCGGCGCATCAGTTGAAATTCCGGAATCTACAGGCATTGGGTATGGGATTGCCCGCCCGGAGTTTCCCAGCTCTACCTGATTTATCTCGTCCAAAGTACCAAGGTCGTTCATTTTGATCAGGTTGTCAATCGTCACCGTGTAAAGGACGTCGCCTATGTAGAACGACCGGGAGCCTTCCCGGGGATAGTTGGCGTAATAGTAATCATCATCACCCGCGTCATTCCGGTGCTCGATCCTGCCCTTCAGATCGAAACCGTCTTCTGGGTCAACAGAGAATACATAGAACCCGCGCCATGTCTCGGGTGGAACGTACCTCCCATCCGGCGCATACGACGCTGCATACTCTGGCCTCATGAAAATGGGTAGTGACAGGACATCCTGGGCCCTGTCAAACAAGAGTGCCTTGTGGTCATAAAGCACTTCAGACTCTGTCCCAGATCCTCCTATCTCAAATTCGTCCACAAGCAAAGGATTGTGAATATCGGATACGTCAAACAGTGCAATTTTTACCCCGAGGGTTTCTATGCCCCCATACCTATTCTCCGCGGTTTCCTTGCCGATTCCGATGATGTGTTCTTGGTCGTATGGATGCAAATAGTTTGAATACCCCGGCAGTTTCAGCTCGCCAAGTACCTTGGGATTGTCTTCCGAAAGGTCGATGACAAAAAATGGGTCTGTCCTCTCAAAGGTAACCAAGTACAACCTGTCGCCCATAAACCGAGCAGAGTATATCGACTCCCCATCTGCAATCTCTTCAAGTTCACCTACTATTTCCATATTGTCTCTGTCAAGGACGTAAATGTTATTGTGAATGACAGAGCCTCCGCCGGATGACGACGATGATGAGGATTGTGACCAAAAGTCAGAAGTAGTGGCTACTCTGAACCTGTCGCCGCTTTCATCCATCGAAAACTGGTTAAGGAGATTCCCCGGCACCTCGCCCCTTGCCACGTATTCGATGGTGCCATCAGGACCAATTGCAAAGCGGTGTATGACTGTTTTCTGGCTCTCCTTTTGAATTTGTGTATCATAGTCTTGAATTGCTGTGTTTATGTCCTTGAACAGCTGGTCCCTGTCGGCTTTGGACATTCCATTGTACGTGTCCTCCAGCAATAGTGATACCTTGTCCCACTTTTGTGAGGCCGTCAATGAATCGTCCTGCTCTATTTCATCAATTGCATCTTGTGTCCTTCCGGGCAGCAGAGGAACTATTACTTCAAAGAACCTTTCGCGGCCGGAGGTACCTTGGTAGTAATAATTGTAGTTGTAAGGGATGTTTTTTGGGTATGCCACATAGATGCTGTCTTGTGAGACATACAGAGTCGAAGAAGGATTCATCATGTACGTCTGGGACTGGATAGATTCTGAAGGGTCGGTGCCGCTTGCATCAAGGTTGATGGATGTGACGGTATTGAATGCATAGTTCAGCTCGGGGTTGTCAAAGTAGTAGACATCGGGACGCACGATCGTGCTTGAAGACTCCATCACCTTTGGAATGATAGGATGGCCATAGTCGTACAATTCGCTTGACGTAACTAGGTAGATCTGGCTCCCGATCATGCGCGCATTACTGTAGCTGCCTGTCACAGCGTAATCACGAAGGACCTTTGGCGACTCCCTGTCAGAAATGTCCATCAAGAGTGCATGCGTCTTTTGAGAATTGACAGGCGTCGGCCTGTAGTCGTACTGCTGTATTACATAGTCCTGGCCGTATTCTTGGTAAAAGATAACCAGCGTATTGTTGTCGAGGAACATGTCCTGGAGGTATTGGCCCTCCTGTATGTCGAGTGCGACCTTTGTTACGGCCTTGGCCTCTTCGGCAGGGTAGGCCTTGACTATTGTCAGCGTGTCGCCTGAGAGGATATAGACATAGGTTCCATCATTTTTCAGAAAGTCTGCCTCATCAACGCCCTGTACCTGCACGTTTGTCGTTGAATAGCCCGGGGCGCCAGGCACGGTACTGCTGCTTGCGGGGTCGCTCTCCTGTTGGTCCGGGGCTTCTGAAGATGTCGGGGCTCTTGCGAGAAGATCATCAGAGCCGTTGGGTGAGGATGGGCCCAGCTCAAAGTCCCTGATCGATCCGCCGATTTGTCCGCGGTTCTGGTCAAGGCCGAGCAGAAACGACCGCAGCTCGCCGTCGTCAGCAAATTTTTTGAGCTGCTGGCTGGTTGTCAGCATAAGAGGCATCGCAGAGGTCACGTTTGGTTCAGCAAATATTGGAGGCCCACCGAGCTCGGGCGGCGGGGTGGAAAATGAATTTCCGAGTGTGCCTAGCACAAAGACGAATCCAAAAGCTGCGGCGATGCCCGCACCGGCCATTCCATACATCGAATATCCAGCCATTTTTTATCTCAGACAGCCCTTCTTGCCATCAGTTAACAACGCAATAGTCTTAATTCTATAGTTTAGAACGCCCTTTTTGGCCTGTATTCAGTCGTAAAATTCGTTCCAACCTCTGTTCCAATGCTGGCATATGCATATGCCGATGTCCGGCATGTTGATTACAGGAGCCAGCAGGCCAGTTTTGTTCTCGCCTCCTCATACTAGAGTGAGCATGTATCCGCACGGCAGATTCCGTACAAAAAGTCCTTAAGTTATTCGACAGTTGGCTGATAAATTGCCTGTTCTGAAACGCCGAACGCCGTTCTGAAGCACGTTCTGAAACCTAGGCTTACCTATTGCAGGCTGCCAATGATAGACGAAAATGTCTGACCAAAAGACAACAAAAACGACCAACAAACGAATGCTTGCCCTCATTGCGGGAATTCTCGCAATAGGCATGGTTGGTGCCAGCATTGCTGGCGGCCAATTGCTAAGTGCGGCAGCACAGCAGAACTCGGAAGAACCAATGCCCGTGGACATCGGCTGTCCAACAGGAGCCGAAGTCTGCGAAGACGAGATAGAGAGCACGGTCCACTCCGTGGTCTCCACTTCAGGCACTGCCACGGTCAAAGTTGACCCTGACAAGGTGACTGTAACTATCGGCGTAGAGACTCAGGGCATGACCGCTGAAGAAGCAGCGACCAAGAATGCAGAACTCATGGAGAAGGTCATCGCCGCCCTCAAGGAGCTTGGCATCGCTGACGACCAGATAAGCACAAGCTGGTACAGCGTATACCCAATCTATGAATACAGGTCGCCTCCATGCATCGAGATCTACCCGCAACCACCAGAGTGCGCACCAAAGAGTGAGATTACCGGCTACAGGGCATCTAACAGCCTTAGCGTGACGCTTGACGCGGACGAAGATGTCGGTGCAGTAATCGATGCGGCAGTCGGTGCAGGCGCCAACAATGTCAGCGGAGCGTACTTCTTTGTGTCAGAAGAAAGACAGCAGGAATTGCGCGACAGCCTGATTGAACAAGCGATCCAGAATGCGCGAAGCAGGGCAGAAAAGGCAGCAGACGCAGTAGACATGGACATCAGTGGCGTCAAGTCGATAAACCTCAATGATGTGTACTTCCCTGTGTTCTACAAGGACGTAGCACAGGAAGCAAGTGGCTCATCGACAACTCCAATACTGCCAGGCCAGCAACAGGTCTCCATGACCGTCCAGGTCACATTCCTGATGAGCTGAGCCTGTCGCTCTCCCTTTTCTTTTCTTTTCTTTATCTAAATCAAATTGACTTGTAGATAGAAATCTTTTTTCTAAGCGTTGAAACCTCATCCTCCTTTAGTTTCAACTCCTTCTCAAGGCGGATGATTTCGTCGATTAGTTCTGCCTTGTTCTTTGCCGCGTGCCTTGTGTATAACAGAGTCACGATAAAACCTGTAGGGAGACTGAAGTTAAATATTCGACAGCTGCCAAATTTACAAGTTGCTTTAATTTAGTTGAGCGGTTGCTGAGAGGCGGTCGGACCGGATTGATTACCGCCTGGCTATTGTCATGATGTCAACAATAGCAATAGGTCTTGAAAAGCTCAAGTCGCATGCCGCCGATTGGCCCTCGTCATGAACAGCGCAACCGAAACCAAGGCCGCGGCAGCAGTAGTCGGAATCGTTGCGGCGAGTAACGGTGGAAACTCTGGCGTGACCACTGCATCAAATTTCACCGTCTCCGGAGCAATTGGCACAAGGCTGACTCCGGTGACAGTGATCGCCGGAGTAAACGCATCTTTCTTGTCAAAGTGAAATTCTGCGATTTCCTGCCCGTCAACAGTGTGTCCTCCCGCTCCGTCAATGAAATTTGAAGACGAATCATTGAACGTCAGCGTAAAATCGACATGTGGATGGTTCCTTCCTGTCTGACGGTCGATGAAAGTTATCTTGTAATAAATTTCCTCGTCCACACCGGGGTTTGCAGGGCTCTGTGTAAGCAGCACGTCCATATTTTGATCCTCAATCGTCCTTGTGAAGGTAGCGATGTCGTCCGTAACAGTGATCTGCCCCTTCATGTGGGGATAGAGCTTGCACTCGAGCACATATTCGCCATTGTCTGAGAACGTATGTGAGACAAAATCGTTCTTTGAAAGCACCCCTGTGTCAAACACCTCGCGGTCGTCTGCAGATTTTACGACGAGCTGATGATCGAGCCCATCGGCATTTACGAAAACGATTTGCTGGCCTTTTTCAATTTTTTGAACAGGCGGATCAAAACTCAGGACAGACTTTGGATCGCTTGAACCTGGGACGACAAATATCACATCTTCAGCAAAGGCACGGGGCAGTGGCTGCTGCAGTGAAATCACCGAGACGATTGCAG
>DATEIL010000053.1:0-2049 GCA_035279085.1 Nitrososphaera sp. | reverse complement strand
CGCCAGACTACTTACTGCATTTCCTTAAAGTACCTTAGCAGCCTTTTGGCATCCAGCTCCTTGAGGCTCTTCCTGTTGCTGACGATATGGTTCTGAAATGCTCGTATCTCTCCTTCAAGCGCCGGGTACTCGTTTTTTGCCTTCTCTGCAATGTCAGCATAGTTGCGGTGGGGAAAGTAGATTTCCTTTGCAACCTTGGCAATCGCTTTCTTGGTCCTGTCCATGATTATCCCCCTTTTCTTTGCCAGATAGAGGTTAAAGCGGATGTCCACCATGGCTTCAGACTGGAGACTATAGTCGTCGGCGTCTGCAGAGAATGTCACTGCTACTTCGTCGTCGGCGTTGAGCCTGCCTGTCTTGTAGAGTCGAAAGACCCTTCCAATCCCAACCATGCCAAACTTTTCCAGCTCGACTGCGCGCAGCGCCCCCAGGCTTGCAGCTCCGGCTAAGACGACTCCCGGCTTGCGCACAAGCTGGTAAACCTCTATGGGTGTGGGTGGATAGTCTTGGAGGAAGACGCCGTCTACCAGGCCCACCATGGTCGCCTCCGGATCGACTGCGAGCTTTAACAGGTCGCCCTTTTTGGCCGGCGGCCTATAGTCTGCCTCAGGCAGGATTTTCCTTGCCCTGTCGTGGCTGAGTGACGGACCCAGGAAGATTATCGGCTTTGCCATTGCCTAAAGCACGCCCTTGCCCTCTTGCCCATGACTGACTTGGTTATCTTGAATGTCTCCAGCCCCGGCACTATTGCCCTGACTACTGGGATGTTGATTTCAGGATTTGTCAGGTCCACTATTACTATCCGCGCAAGCCCTATCTGCTTGAGCCTTGCCACGATCAGGTTGATGTCATCGAGTATGTCCTCATTAAAGAAAGTCGGGATCTCTGAAAATTTCCTTCTGGAAGTAGAGGGCATGAACTGCCATGCCCGCTTTTCGTCGGTATTGGTCTCGCCGTACCTTATCTTTCTCAGGTCGTCCCTTGCCCCTTGGATGTTTGCAGCACGCGTCTGGGAGACTTCTGTGATGGCCCGCAGTAGCGCTATCCTCGCATCGGGATGAGTCCCGTGGCCCTCTGCAACAAAGCCGTAGTCATGGGAGACCCATTCCACGCTGCTGGCGTTGAAGGTGGGTATCCCGGTGTCCGACGTGATGTCTTTGACGGTGAGCGGTATTCCGGCTTTTTCAAACATTGCCACAAGGTCCGTGACAGGCTGAAAATCAATGCCTGAAATATCCACATCAGGGAAAACAGCCGGGTCGTCGACGAATTTTTCCGAAGGGATCGGCGGGACGTTAAAGCCGGCTGTGACTAGCGAGTGCGTCATTGAACGGAGCACGTGGAAGGGAATCGCGCTGGCCCTGAGCTCTGCAAGGCTCATCGCGTCGCGCTCTATTACTTCACACAGCGCATGGCATATTGATTCTTCCATGACGTTTCCCGATGCAAGGCCGTTTGTATGAGAATACACAAATGGGCTGACGGCAGGCGGAGACGGGGTATAGCGGAAAAGCGCGATTGATGCGGGGACCATAACTTGCTCCCCTGTTGCAAGGTCATAGCCAGCCAGCCAATCCATCTGCATGTGTTCACGGTAGTCAAACCTGACAGGCTCGATTATCTCGTCTGGGTGCAGGATCTTGTGGTTTTTTGAGAGATCTGCATAACTTGACCTTACGAATTTTCGTGGTCCTCCTGATGGCAGGGAAGAATAGCGCTCAATGCTCTCCATAAGGGCGCTTGCCATGGCATGCTGCTTTGTAGGCCCCTTGCCGCTATACACCCAGATGTAATCCTCGGTGCCGGGTAGAACTGCTGAAAAGTTGGGGATCCGGAGCACGTCCATGTCGGTAATGTCTGCAAGCCTTGTTACTCCTATCTTGTCCTGAAGCGGAATTACTTTGTCAAGGGTCTCCTGCGCCGGCCGGACCCTAGATGTGCCGTTGACTGTCCATTTTTTCCTGCTCTGGAGTTGCACCGGTCAGAAAATCTTGAAGATGTTCTCATATCAAGGTTTCTTATTCGTTGTCTTTTTTGGAAAGTTGTTCA
>DATEIL010000052.1:0-4666 GCA_035279085.1 Nitrososphaera sp. | reverse complement strand
AGTAGTTCTGTACATGGCCTCAGTGGCATCGTGCTCTAGGAGCTCCTTTTCCATGAGCACCGCCAGGTATTCTTTGAGCTGTGGAAAAGATAGGAAAGCTTTGTACATGATTTTTGTCTTGATTGCACCCTCAAGGGAAATCTCTAGTATAGCTGCGGCAATGTCAGTCCTGCTTCGGTATTTCAATATCTAGAAAAAAGGTAGTGTCCCATAAATAGTTCTCGAAAATTAAGTCAGTAGAGACTTCTTGCATTGCCTAATCTGCGTACTGATGTCCGATCATGGTGTAAATCTTTTCAAGGTGGCCCGCGAGAGCTGCAAGGACTTCGATTTTTCTCCTAGGAAAATTTGCAAAGCGCAGTGCGGAATCAATAAAGTCTGGAATTGACATCGATCCCTCGCCTTGCACTCCTATACCCTGACTGGTAAGAAGAAAAGCCTTTACAACTGGACCTGTCTGGACTCCGTTAAGGTAATAGCTCTTGTCCTCCGGCATGGATAGTGCGGCCCTTGTGTACAGAGATTTCATCTTTTCTGACTCTGTTGCAATCTCCTCTTCCAGCCGATGCATCGCTTCCTCCAGTCTTGCAATCCCTTCTAGCATGCCCATTGACTAGATTAGTGAAATGGGTAAATAACACTGCGCGCTGAAAACAAAGGCTATGTACAGAAAAATTGAATAGCAGATTACTGAAGCAGAGTTAAATAGATAATTCCTAATCGTCCTGTGATGGCAGAATTGATTTTGGAAACATACGACAAGTTCAGCGTGATGTATGACATTATCTTGGAGCTGAGTGAAAAGAACATGTCCGAGACCGAACTAGCAAGAACACTCGGCCTGTCTGCTTCAATCATTGAAAAGATGATGACAGTGATGTTTGAGGAAGGATTTCTGAAGTCAGGTAGATCAGATAACGAATTTCGCCTCACATCCCAGGGATTTGACTTTCTGCAGGAATTTGCAGGAATCAGAAAATTTGTAGGGTAGGCAGAAAAAAAGGCGACTTTAGATCTACTGCACGTCTACCTTTTCTTTCTGAACTTCGTCATTCTTGTGCTCCTGTTCTTCCAGCTTGCGCAGCTCGCTCTGCAAAAATGACTTGTATTTGCTGCGTTCTTCTTGGGTCATGGAATCCAGGTTTGAGCTTAGAGCAGAGCCTACTGCGGCAATCCTGTCGATGACATCCATTGCCATAAATTTGCCTACATTGCCAACCCTGAGCATCACGTCGATCTGCTTCTGAACTATGTTGCTGAACGATTCCAAGTCTGACGTAATTTCAACTCCCTTCTTTGTAACATGGTATCTGCCGTCCTTATCCTCGGTGACAAGACCGTCGCTGACGAGTCTGCCCAAAAGTGGGTAAATGAGCCCCGGTGACGGCTTCCACTTGCCATCACTCTGGAGGGTTGCCTTGTCAATAATCTCCTTGCCTGTCATCGGCCGCTCTCTCAAGAGCGATAGGATGTACTGTCTTGAAAAACCTCTTGGGATGGCGCTTCCAACACGACTGATCCATTCTGATATCATATCACTAGTAATATCGCTAGCGACTTAAAAACATTCCTTACTGATGAGTTCTGCTGCAAAGTCGGTTGCTATTGGAACCTGCTGCGCCTAGGTTGTTAGTGCTGCGTTGCGGTTGCGCCCGGTTCCATGATCACGAAATTCTTATTTTGTGATGATAGTATGAGCTAGTTATCATGCCTTCTCTAAATTGAGCCAAAAAGGTGATAACATAATCGCCCTCAGTTACGTCGTCTGTTATCTTGAACGAGTTGTCGCTCACCTTTTCCAAGAAAAACTGATTTTGCCTATCTTGATCATACACCCATGCTTGAGACAGAAGGGGTTTTGTGTGACCAGGTGACAAGATTTGAATTTCAGAACCGTTTGTTGCATTCAAGATCGATTGCGGCAATGTCCTAGAACTGTCAACATCAGCTCCAAAACCGCCGCCACCCCATTGAATACCACCATACGAACCATAGCCAGCTTTGAAACTTTTCCCATCGACTATCATGAACATATCTGGCGGCCTTGGACTCGCACCGGTTACTGCTACAGAAAGGATTACCATAAAGCCAACACCAACACCTACTCCAGTGATTACTGCGGCTCGTGACACAAAGCTCACTTGAATGGCTGTGCTTCTTCAACTTTTTGCCTGCATCTTAATCCAGCAACTATCCTTGCCGTTTGACAGCCCGCTAAATCCCCGAACTCTCAGAATATCGTGGATTTCCCGTCACACTTTGAGGCCTTGCCAGCCTTTCAGAACGACCGTGAGGGAGTCCTTTTCAATTAATATCTGAACTTTGCCAATTCGAGTGCCAAGAACTCTAATCACTGGCTCAGACATTACTTCCATCGAGTTCGTCGCGGTTGGCATCTGGCTCAAATATGCGATGAACAAAGACATCAACGGTTTGGTATGAGTTCGCAAGTTCAATGCTAGCAACCGATGGGTATCTCTCAAACAAGGCTCTAACTTGGTCGTTCTCTGCGGGCTCGATTGTTACTACTTCAATGTTTTTTCAGTTAATGCCCTGTGATCTCAGCTTTTTGGCTATCTGATCCAGTATGACATCTGTGCCGTCGGCGCCAAATATTGAAGATAGTTTATCCCCGATCTCGGCTAGCGTATGCTCCTGTGAACTCATTTTCAAATCCAGCCCATCTTTTTCCAGCTCTGAGATTGTTGCCTCCTTCATGGAAGGGCCGAAAACTTCGAGTGTTGCCATAAGGGCTTCCCATAATTTGTTGCCCGGAACTGGTTTTCGTCTGATATCGTCGTTTTCCAACGACTTTCTATCCTCGATCATTGCGCCGTCAGATTTCCCTTATATGGATATGTGAATTATTAAAGACAACCCTTTCTCGCTGCCCCATCACCCAGTTTGATTGAAACTTTAGTCAGTCGCACAACTCCCTGCCAATCAGCAAGAATATCCTCCGAATCTGCAATCAAATTGCATGAAAAACCAACCTGGCCGCAAACCAAGCGTTTTATAGAAACCCGATCAAGTATGGAGGGATGGCGGCAGAGCAGCTCTTTGTAAGCATTGTCATAATCCTAGTAGCCGCAAGGATACTGGGAGAGCTGTTCCAGCGCATAAGGCAGCCGCCTCTGGTGGGAGAAATCCTGGCAGGCGTAATAATAGGACCTTCTGTAATCGGTCTTGTCGCCCCAAGCAGCGACCTTGGAGTTCTATCTGACCTGGCGGTGTTCTTCTTGATGTTTCTGACGGGGCTTGAGATGAACCCCCAAGAGATCAGGAAGGCCGGCAAGTCCGCCATTGTCATATCATTGCTGGCCTTTTTTGCACCGCTGCTTGCCGGAACTTTTGTTTCGCTTACGTTTGGCCTCACCGCAGTTCAATCGCTTTTCATGGGCCTGCTCCTTTCAATAACTGCAGTACCTGTCAGCGCCATTGTCCTGATGCAATTTGGAATCCTCAACAGCAAGCTGGGACACAACGTCATCACCGCTGCCGTCATTAACGACATCCTGTCGCTTGTAGTTCTTTCCATGATCCTCCAAGTGTCTGCTTCGGGGGGAAGCGGACAGCTCGACTTTGCGGCCCTTGCTTCATCCGGCGTAAAAATCGCCGCATTTCTCGGCGGGATATTTCTCTTTGACATCCTGTTCCGTAAGCGCGCAGGCTGGCTCCCGCATAGGCTCGAGCCGTTCTTCAAGAAACTCCAGACAAAAGAAGCCTCATTTGGCATCCTGCTCATCACCACGATCGTAATCTCCCTTGTGGCGCAGAACATCGGGCTCCATTTCATCATTGGAACATTCTTTTCCGGACTTGTAGTCTACAAGGAAATGATAGGAAAGCGAAATTTCAACAGGGTCTACGGCATCATATCCGCCATCACGTTTGGCTTTTTTGCGCCGATATTTTTTGCATTCATTGGAATAGAATTTAACATCCAGTCGCTTCTGAACATAATCCCGCTCCTTCTGGTACTACTCTGCGTTGCCGTAGTGACCAAAGTCTTGGCAGGATACCTGGGGGCGAAAATAGTAGGCTTCACACAGGAGACCAGCATAGCAATCGGGTTTCTCATGAACGGCAGGGGAATGGTGGAGCTCGTGATCGCATCAATCGGCTTTGCAGCAGGCATCATAGACCAGAGCCTCTTTTCAGTTGCTGTCGCAATAGGTCTGGCGACTAGCATTATCGCGCCGATTACTTCTCGGCCATTTGTGAGTAGCGCCAAATCAAAGGGCAGCAGCGAAGTCGTGGCAACTGAACCGCCCGGTGAGTAATTAGCGCCAGCTCATGAGTGCCGTTATCCTGCCAGCTGCCGGTTCCGAATGGTCCCAGAGGGTTTGAAACACGAGATGCTGTTGCCTGACCAGTTCCGGGACATCACATCGCACCAAGCTCACCAACGTGTTTCCCTCCAAGACCCCTGCAACATACTCTGACTCGCTGAGCGCAAAATTCCCTTTCACCATGTCCAGATGTCGGAGTTCTGCAAAGCCCATTATCTCCTGGCAGTGTTGAAGGTTGGCCGGCGTAATCTCGGTGATATACCTTATGTTGACACCCCTTGCCTTTGCAGCGAGATATCCTTCCTTTACCGCTCCCACTGAGAACGAGGGGAGCCCTGCCTCAACGCATGCACACCATATCTCCTTGACACCTG
>DATEIL010000051.1:0-3536 GCA_035279085.1 Nitrososphaera sp. | reverse complement strand
CGGACAAGCTTAGGGGAACAACTCAGAACGATATCCTCAAGGAATACATCGCCCGCAACACCTACATCTACCCACCAAAGCCCTCCATGCGAATAATTGCTGACATGATTGAATATTGCTCAAAGAATGTCCCGCAGTGGTATCCGATCAGCATCTCGGGCTACCACATGCGCGAGGCAGGCTGCAATGCCATCCAGGAGCTTGCATTCACGTTTGCTAACGCCATAGAATACGTAGAGACATGCACTGCGCGCGGGCTCAAGGTGGACGACTTTGCACCAAGGCTTTCGTTCTTTTTCTGCTGTACCATGGAGTTCTTTGAAGAGATTGCAAAGTTCAGGGCTGCGCGGCGCATCTATGCCAGGATAATGAAGGAGAGGTTCCGCGCCCGCGACCCAAAATCAATGCATCTGCGCTTCCACGTACAGACAAGCGGGGAATCGCTTACGGCCCAGCAGGTGGACAACAATATTGTCAGGGTAACTACAGAGGCCCTTGCCGCCGTGCTTGGCGGCTGCCAGTCACTCCACACGAATTCGAGGGACGAGGCCCTGGCGCTCCCCACCGAAGAATCTGTAAAGATCGCCCTGAGGACCCAGCAGATTGTGGCAAGCGAGACAGGAGTCACAAAGACAGTCGACCCACTTGCCGGCTCGCATTATATTGAATACCTCACAGCCAAGATCGAAGACGAGGTATACAAGTACCTGAAGCGGATCGACAGGATGGGAGGTGCGATGGCTGCTGTCGAAAAGGGCTTTTTCCAAGAAGAGATCAGAAACAACGCTTACCTGCTAAAGAAAGAGATTGACGAAAACAAGCGCGTAATAGTCGGAGTCAACAAGTACCAGGATGCACATGACGTTGAGCCAAAGCTGAACAGGATAGATCTGGAGATTGAAAACAGGCAGGTTGCCAAGCTCAGGGACTTGAAGAACACTCGAGACAAGTCAAAGGTTGACCATGCCCTTGAGCGCCTGCTGTCCGCTGCAGAGAAGGACGAGAACCTGATGCCTCACATCATCAGCGCAGTAAAGAGCTACTGCACGCTCGGAGAGATAAGCTCGACCCTCCGCAGCGTCTTTGGAAGGTACGAGCCCAAGATTTCGTTCTAGAGATCGATCAGACGGGGTGGTGCATCTCAGCACCTTTCTTTTTTTCTACAAGCGCCGAGACTTGCGAAATGAACTGGTTGCCGTCATATGGAGGCATTATGCCTATTACCAGCGTGTCGGCTCCATTAATCGGGAAGAATATCCCGTCGACGTACCGGTAGTGGATGACTACAGACTGGAGCTCGCCAAACTTGTCCTCGTTGGCCTTGATTGTAGCTATCACGGTTTCAAGCTGGGCAAGCATCTTTCTGAATTCTCCTTCCTCCGGCGACGGGCCGCCCTGCTTCATGTGCGATGCCGCGAGCCGGCCGTTGGATAGCACAAGAACCACCTCGGCATTGCCGTGGAGTTCTGCCACTTCCCTGCAGAGTGTGCCGTAACCTGACATGACAAATCGATACACAAGAACATCCATAAAAGCTTGCTATGGGATATTTTTTGCTAAAGCCAGTGCGAAGCCAATGACGGGAGCACTAATGCTGCCTTGGTGCTGACATGCGCGCGTGTGTGTCCATATGTATCTGCTATTTCACTGTTCAGATTTGTGAATATGAGATTTATTACATTATGACGTTTTTTAATAAATATATTCTTCCTTCATGATATTTTGTAAAGTTCCTTTATAATTAGCGGAGACATGCTTAATTATTCGTAAATACATAATAATAGTAGCAAATGACAACAACTGCGTTTGACGATGAAGTGCTAGGGCTCATGCTCAAGGGCTACTCGGTTGTTCCAAACAAATTCCTCGAAATGAAAATCGAAGTCTATACCCCGGAGATTGTCGAAACAGTCCTGTCAGAGCACCCTGAAATCGTGGACAGGTGGCTGCAGCGGCTGCATGCTGAATATATTAGCAAGAAAAAGCAGTGTGACTTTGATAACGATCCTGTCGCGTGCTTTACACTCTCTGCATATGAACAGTACGACAAGAGCTTTAGAAGCTGGGATGACGGCGGGCTTTTCGCGATAACACTGCCAAGAGGAAAGGTCATAAGGGTGTCAAAAAAGCCGCTCATAACTGTGGCGTCGAATGGCGGCCACTTTATCTGCGAAAAATGCAGTGTGGCGTTTTCAGATCTCGATGAATTTGAAAAGCACAGAAAGCAAGAGAAGGTAGTCGAGGTTACTGCAAAGAAAAAAGCCGCCAGCAGTAGTAGCAGTAGCTCCTACGACAATGTTGCTCCAAACCCCATCTGGTGGCTGGCGCCATGAGCAACGATTCAGAATCTAACTATACTTGCGACACCTGCCCAATGAATTTCAAGTCACTGAAGGAGCTGACAGCGCATTACAAGAAGGAGCACCCAGACATGATTGAAAAGATACTGATGCCTATATAGAATATAGCAGAAGATAATATATTGACGTAAACTAGTAGCCCGGTTATGGTAAAGGCGGGCTTTCTCTCATGGCTTCGCTCCAACGACAAAGAGATCATTGAAAAACTTGAAGCCCAGAGTGCCAACCTAGTAAAGGCTACGTCCGCGCTGGTCGACCTCATTGCAAACTATGACAGGGTAGTCGAGCGAAAGGGCGCGATAAAGGAGCTGGAGCACGAAGGCGACAAGATCACTCACGATCTTTACACCATCATTGACAAGACCTTTGTAACGCCCCTTGATAGGGAGGACATTTCAAAGCTTACCGGGGCCGTCGATGAGATCCTAGACTACACGGACGGAACTGCAGAAAGGTTTCTGCTCTTCAAGATTTCCAAGCCCACTCCATTCATGCTAGAGCTGGCCAAGACGCTGCTGTCCGCTTCACAGGAAGTCCACGCGCTCATGATGAGTCTGCGGAAATTCAAAAGCGCCGGAGACTTGATCGAACACTGCCGCAAGATCAGCAGGTACGAGCACGAGGCCGATTCTATTTACAGAAACGCGATTGCAGAGCTGTTTGAAACCAACAATCCAATAGAGATAATTAAACTGAAGGAAGTTTATGAAGTCCTTGAAGGTGCACTTGACAGATGCGCCGATGTCTCTGACGTATTCGAGGATATTGCACTAAAGTACGGTTGAGATATATCGTGACCCAGGAAGGACTCGAAATAGTTGTTTACGGTGCAATCGCTGCGGCACTTTTCTTTGACTTTGTCAATGGGTTCCACGACGCGGCAAATTCCATTGCAACCGTAGTCGGTACCAGGGTCCTCAGGCCGCTTTACGCAGTAACGCTAGCCGCCGGTGCAAACTTTACGGGTCCCTTCATCTTCGGAACGGCTGTTGCCGCCACAGTCGGCAAGGGCATAATTGTGCCGGAATTTTCAACTGTCTATGTAATCCTTGCAGGGCTGGTCGGAGCTATCGCCTGGAACCTAATCACCTGGTGGTTTGGGCTTCCTTCTTCGAGTAGTCACGCGCTAATAGGAGGACTTGTTGGCTCGGCCCTGATGGTCGCAGGTCCCGTGGC
>DATEIL010000050.1:0-8220 GCA_035279085.1 Nitrososphaera sp. | reverse complement strand
GGGGCCCATCCACAACATATCTCATTGACAAAGGCGCACCTGCAAACGCAGTCCATCACACAAACGGTCGCGTATTATTTCATTTCCGAATTGGCATAATTTCGATTCATTCAGCAACATTTTGGAGTATTATGAAATGCTCAAGATGGAACTCGGGACAAATACAGTTTCCACACAGATCGTCTCTGCCGCAAATATCGCAGCGTTGCGAAATGCATCCGCAGTTCTTGCAAGACATCTCGCAGTGCTTCACTGCGATCGTTAATCTACTTTTTGAAAGATTCCCACATATCCACCAATAAGTATCATACAGTAAACGGCCTTAGGGGGATGCAACTATTCAACGTAATTTGAAAAACGACTTTATAATAGGAGCGTTGCAAAGACGGCAATTTTTCCGGGATGCAATCTAGGATTTGGTCGGAGCCCGGAGCAACTACTGCCGCTAGTCTATTCGCTTGCCACGGAGTAGGAAAAGCAAATCACTTATGAACATGTTGGGTCTTGTCCATGAAGGGTAGCGAGCATTTTCAGGATCGATGTATGACATTTCCCTGAATTTTTGATCTTTGTGGATCTGCCTGTGCCGCTTGAGATGCACAGTGCTTGCCAGCATAGTTCCACAATCCTTGCACCGAACAACCTTTGGCGAGCTCACATCGGAAATAACAATGATTCAAGTAATTAAATTGAGTGAATGATACATCCGCATAGTTTTCTGTCGTTACGGCCTGTCAGAAGGATGTAGGATCTTCCCTGACAGATTTCGCATAGGTGTAATAAACGCGTGTGTCCCCTCTACCGAATTTCCACTATAAGAAAATGAATGTTGCTCGCTGTCGTCATATCGCATGGTAACTCTCTTGTTCAAACTAGGTCGCCATGCTAACTCAGCGGCATACATGAAAAAGTGCTCCGGCCGGGATTTGAACCCGGGATCTGCGACTTGAAAGGCCACAATGCTTGACCGGATTGTGCAGCCAGTTCTGGCTACTACACCACCGGAGCACTTCTCAGAATTGTAAAAACCTTCCCATAAAATCCTTTCCTGTTGATTGTTCACAAGGTTTTTCTATGAGACAGGAACGATCTATACTCCATGGACATTATCGAGAGGATCGATTCAGAAATTGAAAAGCGCAGCCTGCTAAAGCATCCTTTTTACCAGATGTGGTCAGAGGGCAAGCTGACAGTCGATCATTTGAAAGGTTATTCGATGGAGTATTTCCAGCTGGTAAAGGCTGTTCCGGGGATCGTAGACAACATCGCTTCCGCTTCTCCTTCCAACAAAGATATTGCCGCCAACGCAAAGGAGGAAAGCGACCACGTCGCCCCCTGGGTCAAGTTTGCGTCAGCACTTGGTGTATCTCCTGCGGAGCTTGAGGCATATGAAGGCGATCAGAAGGCCAATGCTGCAGTTGAGGCAATGAAAAAGCTGTCACATTTGTCATTTGAACAAGCAGTCGCTGCAATGTATGCGTATGAAGCAGAGCTCCCTAGGATAAGCAGGTCAAAAATTGATGGCCTGAAAAAGTTCTACGGGATGGACAGCAGGGACGCAACTGACTACTTTGAGATCCACGAAGAGGCTGACGTCAGGCACGCGCAGGTATGGAGGGATATTCTTAGTGCAATTCCAGAAGACAGGCGGGAGGCGGCAATTGAGGCGGCAGTCGATTCTCTGAAGGCGCAGAACCTGTTGCTCGACTCGGTGCAGGAAAAATACGTCGGAGCAGGCTGCTAGCACTCCAAAGCTTTATACATTCTTCATTTTTACGTTTTTATTTAATTGGGCCCATAGCTCAGCCTGGTAGAGCGACCGGCTCATAACCGGTCGGCCAGGGGTTCAAACCCCCTTGGGCCCATTGAAATTATTTTATTTTTTGATAATTTATTTTGAATTAGTTGGATCGTGATTGAACCCGATATTGAACCCCTGCCGTTTGTTGAAATAACTCCATGATTTCAGGGTCAAGAAAAATTGGGATGTCTTGTGCGGGAAAATCTGGATAATCGGGATGGGGCCCAGATGCCGCATTTTCTATAAATTTTTGGTTTTCCCGCTCCCAAATCGCGCCGGAGATGAAGAACTTAAAGAACAACAGTTCCGTCAGCATCGCCTTCCGGCGGGCGTCATCCATATTATGGAAAGTTTCAAGCGGAACATGACGGAGGATCTTGCTATACCTACGGAACATCCTGCGCTGCACGTTGCGCCAGGTTGTGGAGCGGGGTTTCAAGCGACCAAACTATAGTGACGAGTTAGAAAAATGTTATTAGATTCGGCCAAAAGATCGATACGGAAGTGGCGTCTCCTTTTCCGCAGATATTCGCGGATGCTGCTTTGGTTTCTACCATAAAGGCAAAGTTGCCACGATTGTTTTTCCTTGCTGAACTGGATGCATCGCGGGCTGGAAAGGTAGGGATGGAGATAGGCTCCGTAAGAGAGAGGATCTTGGTGGCGCTTCTTATGATGAAATTTGGCGCTTCGAATGTTAGAGTGGACATTCCTATTACGGAGACCGAAATCGATGTGATAGTACATGGTCAACCGCTTTCTATCAAGACGATATCAGGAGAAAAGATAGGCGGTGTGAAGGCTGTCTGGACGGTCGACGCTCAAAAGGCCAGGGCCTTTGTTGCAGGCTACCGACCCAGGTATGACATCTTGTTGGTTCAGGTGAACTGGGGAGGGTTAGGCAAGTTTGCACTTATACCGCTCAAAGTCCAGGAGGAAATCTTCAGTGCTTTTGGGCGTGACAGGTATTTTGCTCTGCCGAAGCAGAATACAAACCCGAGGGGTGTGGAATTTAGCAGGGATGCCATGTCGCGCCTATCGACGCATCCAGACACCCTGAAAATAGAAATAAACTGGATCAGGCCGACTGAGAAATATGACCAGTACAAACGATGGCTGGATTACTGGTCAGAGAATTGACCTAGCTTTGATTGGAACAGAAGGTCGTTTATCCTCTTATTGGCGATCTCGACATAGTTGCGATTTGTATCATATCCAACAAAATGCCTCTCGGTCTTGATAGCAGCAAGACAGCTCGATCCTACACCGCAGAATGGGTCCAGAATCACATCGCCCTTGAAGCTGTAGAGTTCGATGCATCTCCTTGGAAGCTCAACAGGGAATGGCGCAGGATGGCCAACCCTTCTTGCCGACTCAGCTGGGAAGTCCCAGACGCTCTTCGTGAAGGTCAGGAACTCTTCTTTCGAAATAGTATCCTCTCTAAACTTTGGTCTGGAGAACGAACCTTTCGAGAAAATCAAAATGTACTCATGAGTGTCCCTTAATGTTGGATTTGAAGCCGATTGCCAACTGCCCCATGCGGTAGAAGTCCCAGAGCTAGCGGATTTGTTCCAAATGACTTCTCCACGCATCAGAAAACCGAGATCTGCCATTACCTGTATGATGTAACTATGTAACGGAATGTACGGCTTTCTTCCCAAGTTCGCTACATTGATGCATACCCGGCCACCCGTCACCAAAACGCGATGTGTTTCCTTGAATACAGAACGAAGCAGGGATAGATAGTCTTCAATCGAGAGATCTTGATCATAGTCCTTTCCGACGTTGTAAGGCGGAGAGGTGACCATAAGATGGATGCTGGAGTCAGGGAGCTCATCCATCTTTTCGGAACTTTTGCAATAAACCTTGTCAAGATTGTCGACAGGAATCGGAGTTTCTAAGTAGTCCTGACCTTCAGATTTGCCGTTCTCTCCATACATCTTGCGAGCATAGAACTTTGAAGAATCGTGTCCTTCTCGTTTTGAAACGCCAAAGCTTTGCGTTTCGGTACCTTTTCGCTTTTGGCCAGATTTCACTGTCGTTAGCAGAGTTTGCTAACTTAGATAAGAAGTTTGTCCACTTGCGTAAAGCAGTTTTCGGATGGCTTACGGCTTTCTGTATCTCCTTCACGCCCTATAGGAGCATTCGGCGACATCCGGCCTGCATCCTTTTCCGACTGCTTAGACAAGTAGATTATGTTTTCTTCAATGGATTCCATTCGAACACATCCTTCCAGCATTTGATACAGAATGCTCTGAAGTACGGCGCCTTCAGGCCGACTCAGTAGACAACACCGTATTTCCTGCACTCAGGGCATTCTGCGAGGCGGTTTCCCGCGGGCGTCGTTCTTATCCTCATCAATTCATCACATCAGATAACCAAGAAGAGGGGCTTCCGCCCAAACCTTCAACATATCTCTTGTCCGTCTCAACCATCCTGTCAAACTCCACGTCTGAGAACTTTGCCCCGACTGTCATCTCTATGTTCAGCATGGCCGTTTCCCTGTCGATGATTCCCAGATGGTAGAGTGCGGGAACTATCCTGAATGAAACGTCCTCATTCTCGGTCTTGCCCAAGACAGTTGCGATCTGTCCGACCTCGTCAAACCGCTTTTCTTCTATCAGGGTCTTGAAGAAGTCTCTGATTGCCTGTTCTCTGTCTGCAGCTTCGACCTTGAGGACGAAATCCTTTGTTTGGATCGTGAATATCATTGGGACGCCTCCAAGATGGTCTTTATCTTGTTTGCCTTCTTGACGGCGTTTTCTATGACATTCACCATATCGTCGGTAGTCAGTTTCCTACTGAAATAGAAGCTTCCCAACTCGTTCTCGACACTGACATTCAATTCATCGTCCTCTATCGAGATTTTGATTTCGTGGTCTTTCAGGTCGTAATGGTAGAAATCTCTTTCAGGATTCTCCTCTCCTGAAAATTCCTTAATGGCCTCTTGGTTAACCTTCTTAAGCGTCTTGTCCACGAATGGACGGCTTAATGTTGCGTACATATTTTTCACATCCTCCTCACACAGAATCTTCTTCCCGCTTCCGCAGGACACTGTTCCGCATAAGGGTTAACTTTTCTTCAAACAATTCTGCAAAGCAGTTGATCAACTGAACTTCATCGTAAGTATCTCCCTTGGCCAGGTTCTGGTGGAGTTCCTTTTCAGTCTCCTTTAGCAGATGCAGGGTGTCACCAAGGATCTTCTTCATCGCAAGCCAGTAGTTCAGGTCCATGCTGTTTTCAAGCACCGTAATCTGCTTCCTGATTTCCTTTTCGCTTTCTGTAAGTTCGTCTATGTTACTCCTGTAGACTTCATTCTGCCTTTTTACAGATTCCAATCGCCTTTGAAGATCTTTTATCTGGAATTCAGCCCCTTTCTTTTCTGTATCGATTAGTCGACAGATTTTCTCTGCGACCTCTAACGAAACATAGTCGTCTATGATTTCTGAGAGCATCGACGGACAGATGCTTGTCTTGTGTTTTTTCTCTCCACAAGATGGGCATGCAAAAGTTTTGTCGGCCCCTTCATCGCCTATCGGTTTGTCATGCTCACGGGCCCCACGTGATTCGCTGTGCGAACTAATCTTGACTGGATTAATGGGATCGTGTTTAGTCTTATTCATTATACCAACTCGACGGCAAATAAATGACATTTTCTGCATCCGACCTCTTCATTTCTCTTGAGATTTCTCGTGCCGCAAGACATGCGGTGATATGGCATGATTCATCCGACCTCCTTTTTGATCAGATCTAGGAGCGCGTCGTTCAGCGTGATGGTCCTCGGCACCTTGGCCTTGAACTTCTCCCAGAGTATCCTTTCAATTCTGAGCTGGAAGAATAGGTGTTCGCGGCCGGTGTTCATAGATTAACATTGTGAAGGTGTGTTTAAGCTATTTTCGATACTGCGAACTATATTCTGCAAACCATAGTTTGGTGAATCATTTGTCTTTAAGAATACAAAAAACAAAGAAATTGTAAGGTTTATGTCGCACCAAACCCCGCATTACAGGACAAGTAAGAGAGGTAGAAAATTTGTAGCGGGAAGAGGTCCGAGCAAGAGCGTACTTAATCAGGTTACTGTCGAAAGAAGTGCTACTAATCCTGATACCTACATAGTTTCAGGCGGACCGTTCCAGAATGTTCCTGTGATGGACAAGAAGCATGCCGAAGAAATCGCAGCTGCCAGAAGAAGAGTAATTGCAAAGCGCTTCAAACGCAGTGGTCGGGACTGGTGGGAACAATGAGTCACCAAGCACCACACTATAGAACAAGTCCTAACGGCACGAGGTTCGTAGCTGGAAGAAAAAGATGGACCAACCTAAAGAGACATAAACCAAATCTCGTTTCTGTCCATTGGGAAGACGATTCGGAAAAGCTGCAGTCACAATTTTTCAATGATATGGACGAGGCTAGAAGATTTAGAAAGAAAATAAGAGGGGACCTATAATGGCACACCAAACACCCCACTATAGGACCAGCAGACGAGGTAGAAGATTTGTGGCTGGACTTGGAGAGAAAACGTCAAAGAATGAAATCAAATATCGCATCGAGCTCGACGGAAAATACTGGGCAGACATAGATCAGAACGGGACCTTCCCGCTTCCATTTTCAAGTTATGACGAGATGAGGCGCGGTATCAACTCGCAATACAAACTGATACGGGTCGGAAACCAGAACCTCCCCGATCCGAAGTCGATTGTAAGGATAGAAGGGTCCCCGTACCTTAATCTGATAAAGAGGAGGGTTATTGAGGATTATGACAGACTGAAAGGAAAACGGATGTCTGTTGAAATGTTTGGACGAAAAGGCGTGATTTCTCCGGGAACGAGGCCCCTTGAGTGGTGGATAAAGGCCGACGGCGACGATATCCGAAGCCTTTTTGTTGCATCCAAACCTAGGACACAGTTCATGTACTAAGGAATATTATTTCCTGAAGGGCAAGAAACTCCTAATCTTCTGATGGCAGGTGTTTGATATCATCCTTGCATAGGTCACATGATCCCGGACCCTTCAACCGCTCATCATCCATTACCGCGTCCCTGATAGTATACACTTCCTGATTAAATCTTGCCAAGTCCTTCTGTTCAATCTCTTGAATACGGGAATCTTGTTCGTGGAATGACTTCACGATGTCCTGAATTTCTTTTTCCTGCATTATAGAATTCAAGAATTTTGAAATCTGTTTCGCAGACTCACGATCAGAACAAAAGCCGACCGTTATAGTCCATCCAGGAATCTCGATTGGATAATATTTGTAAGAACGAGAAGGTTCGTAGTCATTCTGTATATGTCCGCCAGTTTCGGTGCCAACTTTGAAACTGTTCGAATGCTCACTTTGCATTCTGTTCAGAGCTTCTTTGAACAACGCCTCCAAAGTCTTTCCCAGTGTAAGAAATCGGAATTCCTCTGTTGTAACTGTGCGAGGATCAACCTCTCTACCATTTAAGACGAATCCAGAATTGCTGACCAAGCGATTGACAACGCTCGATTCAAAATCTTTTACTAGTCTCGTCATTTCCTTAATGGCAGCTACAGTATCATCTCTTGCTTTCTCGTAAATCCTCAGTTCATTTGGATATCCCGTCTTGAAATGTCCCCAAGTCTGAGTCACATAATGTCCATTTGGGTCTGAAATGGAGACGGGTTGAAATATCCCTCTATCATACGTCCACGATGCAGGTTTCCTATTTTCAATCCAGCAAGTAACCATCGCCTGACCTATCGTCTTTGAATGCTTTAGGTATCTCTCTAATTTCTTATCTTGCCTGCTTCGCTTTGCTTCGTGTCTTATCGCATAAAAAGCAATCAGGGCACTCGCGGCGGCACCAGCGATTGTAGAGTATGCAATAAAGCGATTTGTTTCAACATTTTCCCTCTCGAACAAATCGCTCGGAGGATGCACTTGGTAACGCAGGTTGGCATAGCCCGTGTAAGTGGCATTACTCTCCAAGCTCTTACCCTCCAACGTGAAGGCTACAAGGAATGGGCCTTCCCACCTGTTGTCCATAGGTCTAGTAAACGTGGACGAGTTTCCAGGCTCCAGCTCAAACGAAGCCGGCTCTATCCCGGGGCTGAAAACCTTCTCGTATCCTAAGTCTGTCTGCTCACCGGTGACATGAAAAAATGCTCGCTCAGTGGAGTTGTTTGTGACAGTGACCGTCATGACAATTGGATCTTCGGTCGTGTAAAATCCGTGGTCGTTCCTAACTCCCTCCAGGGTGACAGGGATTGTGAATGCGCTAGCCGATGAGGAAGTAATGCTTGCCGCAATAATGGCTAGGTAACAAAAGACAAGCTTTGTGATGGTCATCAACCCCCTCACGTGTTAATTGAGAGCAGTAAATGAAGATAGCGAGACATAGTTGATAACTTTACTCGAATGAGCATTTCCTTTGACTTGCGCTTCTGGCCCATCTGCGCAT
>DATEIL010000049.1:0-8560 GCA_035279085.1 Nitrososphaera sp. | reverse complement strand
GACGTATTAGTCAATGGCGAAAGCATACTCAAACTCTCAACAGATCTCCGTGCTAGAAAGGGGCTTTTCCTTGCGTTCCAGTACCCGACGGAAATATCAGGCGTAGGCTACAGCCACTTTCTGCGAAACGCCTACAATACCATGAACAAGGCACTCCCAGAAGATCAGTCAAGGGAAGTATTCCTTACAGTCCGCGAATTTTACGAATATGTAAAGAAGAACCTTGACGCAGTGGGCCTTGACCAGTCATTTCTCAGCAGGTACCTAAACGAAGGGTTCTCTGGCGGCGAGAAAAAGCGCTCTGAGGTTATGCAGATGCTGGTCCTAAAGCCGTACATTGCGATCCTTGACGAGCCTGACTCTGGTCTTGATATCGATGCAGTAAAGGCGGTGGCAGAGGCTATCAACAAGCTGATAGAAAGTGGAGCCGGCGTACTTGTAATCACCCACTATGCAAGGATCCTGCGCTACCTGAAAAAGCTCGACCATGTCCATGTCGTGGCAAAGGGCAAGGTAATCAAGTCAGGCGGCAAGGACCTGTCAGAGGAGCTAGAGTCCAAAGGCTACGGCTGGCTCGGACTGGAAGAAGACAAGTAAAAATTAGGGTCCGGCTTCAGCTCTTTTTAGGAAAATGGCAGCAGCAGAACCGCCGCCACCAACGCCGGAAAAAAAAGAGGCAGGGAGCGGCCCCGTATTTCTCAACTTTTCGTTTTTCAAAGTAGACCCGAAATGGCGATGGCTCAATGACATAGGCAAGGAGGAGGCGGCAAAGGAATTCGCAAATCTAGTTGAAGTCGCCAACACAAAGATAAAAGTGCGCGTCTATTCAACCCTCGGCCTCAGGGCCGACGCAGACCTGCTTATCTGGATGATATCAGATAATGTGGAAAAAACGCAGGTCATGACATCCAAGATATATTCTACTGTCCTTGGAAAATACCTCTCGCCTTCGCATGTGTTCCTTTCCTCTTCGAGGCCCTCCGTCTACTCTTCAAGGGTAACACCGGGATTCATGACGGACGAAGCACCCATGAAGTACGTTGTTGTCTATCCGTTTGTAAAATCAAGAGAATGGTACCTGCTCCCGTTTGAGGAGCGCAAGAAAATGATGGAGGAGCACATCATGGTAGGCAGGAAATTCCCGCAGGTCAGGCTGAATACCACGTATTCGTTTGGGATCGACGACCAGGATTTCATGCTTGCATTTGAGACTCCCGACCTCAGCGCGTTCCAGGATCTTATCATGCAGCTACGCGAGACGAGAGTCAGCAAGTACATTGTGAGGGATACGCCCATGATTGTTTGCGTTTATAAAGGAGTCGAGGACATTGTCAAGAGTCTCGGATAATGGAGGCACTCAAGGAATGGGCAGTTGTCTGTAGGGCACTCGAACAGGGCCGCCAGACAGTTCTTCTGCGAAAGGGCGGAATACTGGAGTACCGGCAGGGCTTTGAAGTAAAGCACGACAGGTTCCTAATGTTCCCGACTTTTGAACACCAGTCCAAGGATCATTTGCAGCCGGATTACGCAGCAGAGCTTGACAAAGTCATGATGATGGAGGGTGATCAGAAGCAACAGCAGCCGGCTGTTGCGGGGACAGTGACGCCGATGACAACGACCAGCACCGTCAGGCTGACCAGCTATGCAGAAGCAAAGGAAGTAAGAGAAGTCACCAACAGGTCTGTCCTCAAGGGGCTGGAGAAATTCCACATATGGAACGAAACCTATGTTAATGCGAGGATGGATTATAATCCTGCCAAACCAATGAGTGTAATATTGTTACGCGTTTTTCGCCTGCAAGAGCCTATTGAGGTCCAGGCGCTTCCCGAATGGTCAGGGTGTAGATCGTGGGTTCCACTCAACGCCAGCGATTCTCCGGCTGCAGAACCGGCAATGAGTGATTCCGAATTTGATAGAGTCGCAAGCCAAGTGAGAGAGGTGCTATCAATAGAGGTATGAAATACAGGACTCTGGGCAAGAGCGGAATCAAGGTAAGCGAGATAGGATTTGGAGCTTGGACAATCGGCCTTGACTGGTGGGGCAAGAAAATAGATGACGACGAAGCCATCAGGATGCTAAAGAAGGCATATGACCTTGGCATCAATTTCTACGAGACTGCAGACATGTACGGCAAGGGTAAAAGCGAAAGACTGATGGCCCAGGCCTTCAAGGACATGCGTGAAGAAGTAATTTACTCTACAAAGTGGGGCTACGACATGTACAACGCCCAGCAGGTCGGCCATAGCGAACTTCCGCAAAAGCATGACCCGCAATTTCTGGATTTTGCACTAAAGCAGAGTCTTGAGAGGCTCCAGACCGACTATGTCGATGTTTACAGCCTGCACAACCCCAAGATGGACGCAATCAAAAACGATGCCCTCTTCAAGGCGCTTGACGGCCTTGTGAGCAGGGGCACCATCAAGAGCCATGGCGCAGCACTCGGACCCGCCATAGGGTGGAAGGAAGAGGGGCTTGAGGCGATAAGGACGCGAAATATCACGTGCCTCCAGACAGTCTACAACATTCTGGAGCAGGACCCTGGCCGGGACTTTATGAGGGAAGCGGAGCGCAGGGATGTGGGCATCATGGTAAGGGTTCCAGACGCATCCGGCCTGCTTACAGGCAAGGTGACAGCGGACACGGCCTTTGACAAGGACGACCACAGGAGCTTTAGAAAGCGCGAATTCATCCTCGAAGCCATGAAAAAGATCGAGAACATGAAGCCCATGGCCGATTCCAAGGGATGGAACATCACGCAGCTTGCGATCAAGTTCATACTTTCTCAAAAGCAGATTTCAGTCGTGCTGCCGACAATGATAAGCACGGAGGAGATAGAGATGTTTGCATCCATCTCTGACGGCAGCTACCTTGACGCCCCCGAATCGTCAAAGCTGGAAGAGATGTATGAAAAGAACTTTTACGTCCAGCCGCAAGTCTCCTCTTCCTGATGACAAGCGCCGCCACGGACGAACTGCTGCAGGACCACGTTGTCATCAGAAGGCTACAGGCAGTCATTGAGAAATGCTATACCCTGCTCTATGAGGGAAGTGACATACCATTCGCAGACCTTGTAAAGATCTCTGACGTTATAGAACAGTTCGTTGACCAGCTGCACCACGGCAAGGAAGAGAAGAGTTATTTTCCAGGAACTGAAAATCGGGACGGCTACTCTGAAGACGTTCGCAAGTTCGTCATAGAGCATGAATTTGGCAGGAGGATTTCAAAGAGGATACGGATCTACCTCGAAGATTTCCTGCAGGGCAAAGATGCGAGGGAACCGCTTGCTCGCTACCTAAAGACATATTCCGTGTTTATCCTCGACCACACATCCAAAGAGGACAGGTTCTTCAATGACGTAAAGCAGAGCCGGTCGCTGTCGGCAGACGAGGAGCGGTCGCTTTCAGGCCAGTTTGAGCGGATGCGTCACCAGTGCGCGGCTGTAGTGGGCAACATGGAAGAGGCCATTGAGCAGCTGGAAAAATCCGACTGGTATTCTTCTCCCACCCGGTCCAGTACTGCGTCAGGATCATCCTAGACGAAATATTTTACCCGCTCTTTCTTGAATTCCCGCGAGCTAAAAAGGATCTGGTAATCGGTTATCCCAATGACCCGTGACATTTCCTCCGCCATCTTTTCAGCTGCGGCAAGTGAGCGTGCATGCACCATGCTAAAGAGGTTGAACCGCCAGTCGGGGTACACGGGTCTCCGATAGCAGTGGCTTACTTGAGGAAACTCTGCCAGCTTGAACCCTACTTCGTCGATGCTCTGCTCCGGCACGTGCCATACTACCATGCCGTTTGCGCTAAAGCCTGCGTCACGGTGGCGTAGTATTGCTGCAAACCGGCGCATGATGCCATTCTCTTCAAACTCCTTTGCCTTTGCAAACAGCTCGGTAGTGGTTATGCCGAGGTTGTCTGCAGGTGTCCGGAAAGGCTCTGAGAGGGGCTCCAAGTCCTTCTGGAGTTCCCGGATAAATTCAATGTCGCGTTCGGTCAGGGTCGCTTTTTCCGGATCGAGTACCTTTACCTTGTCAGTCGGCGAAGGCTTTGCTGCGTCTTCATTTACCATGTCAAGCCTTACACCAATCTTGTACAGCTTTAGCGTGGGCAGGACGCGGTATTTTATCACGCCGTCAAGTGAGGCCATCCTGTCGAGATCCGCCTTCATGTCGGAGCCGGGAGGGACTGCCAGTGTGAACCACATATTGTATTCATGGTTGCGTTCATAGTTGTGGCTGACCCCAGGGTGTTCATTTATCGTGTCGGCCACCTGCAGCAGTTTGTCAGGCTGCACTGAAAAGGCCACCAAGGCGCTCTTGTATCCGAGTCGTCGGGTGTCGAAAATGGCGTTTATCTGCCTTACCAATCCGGCCCGCCTCATCTTGCCTATCCGCTCTATTGCTTCCTGCTCCGAGAGCCCGTGACGTCCTGCAATCTCCAGGTAGGGGCGGTCAACGAGTGGAAATACCCACTGGATCTCATTTAGGAGCTTTTTGTCGACCTCATCAAGCTGTTCGTTTGTTGCCTGCAAGGGTAGCTGCACAGTTGGCGTCAATCTATTAAAAACCTACCTTGGTTCGACTCTATCACTGTCGTGATGGCATATGCTCACACGCCTTTTGACGATTTTTATAATGTTTGCCTTTATTACTTGCACAAAGATACTAGGTCGGTTTTCGGTTTAATCACCACACAAAATATGCGAATTCTGGTGGCTGAAGACGAGCCGTCCATACTCTTGCAGTACCGGCTTGTGCTTGAGGAAAGGGGACACAAGGTGGTCACGACTCCCGACGGCAGGCAGTGTGTCGATTCCTACAAAAATGCAATAGAACTGCAGGATGGGGATAATGACGCCATCAATAATAATAATACCGACAATGGCAATTGCTGCCACCCTCTGTTCGACGTGGTCATATTGGACTACAGGATGCCGGTGCTCGATGGCATGGGAGCAGCAAGGGAGATCCTAGGACTGTGTCCGGCACAGCGGATAATTTTTGCCTCAGCCTACGTAGCCGAAACACTGAGGGTGTCTACAAAGGAGCTCCACCAGATAGTGGAACTTTTGCAAAAGCCGTTCAGTCTCGATTACCTGGTGGAAATAGTAGAGAACACCGAGGTATACCAGCAGCTGGCGACTCTCAATGTACGCGTAAGGGAGCTCCGCAACCACAACATGAGCCTTTCGCAGCTGGTGGACCTGCTGGCCGGAGTCAGAAAGCTGCAGTCGATGTTAATCGCGCAGTAGTCTAGAATCCGACGCGGGCTACGATAATAAAATATATCACATACACAAGAACTGCTACTGTTACTATCCCCGATGGCTGACTATTTTGAAATTGACCGGCTGGTTGAGGACCTGGCCAAGATCTACTCCACCGCCTGCGCAACCTCGTGGTTCAAAATATCAGGGAATAAGAGGCCGACCAAGGAGGAATTCAGGGCCAAGGTGGTAGAATATATGAAGCACTTTGAATACACGCTTTCAACTTTTCCGGACACTCCGGAGGCATCAAAGTTTCGAGAGCACGTCACAAAGAGGCTCTATGATGAGATTTCTAACGTCAGCGCTGGCGAGAACAAGGAAGTGGAAAAGCGTTACAAATACTATGTCGATTATTCGTAGCGGATTTCCCGCTTTAGCTGCTTTAGGAACTGCTCCATGAACGCAGTCCTGTCGCGGGCCTGGGCCTTTGCAGTCTGCGTATGCATAGAGCCTTCCAGCTTGAGCAGTTTTGCCTGAAAGTGGTCAAGCGTCCACTGCCTGTCGTCGGGATCCCGTCCTGTATTCCAGAAGGGATCGTCAGGGTTGTAAAAGGCCCTCTGCTCCGAGCCTCCCACGCTAAATGTGCGCGCTATGCCTATGGCTCCAAGCGCGTCGAGCCTGTCGGCATCCTGCAGGATCTTTCCTTCAAGTGTTGCAGGGACAAGCCCCTTTGAGTAGCTGTGTGTCCGGATGCAGTAGCACGTCCTGTCAATCCTGTCCTTTGGCCAGCCATAGCCCTGCAGGATTTTCTCGGCCATATCAGCACTGTCGTCTGCGGATTTGGCGCTCTTGGCACTACCCTTCGGGTATACCACCAGATCGTGGAGCAGGACTGCGGCAAGGAGGATTTCCATGTCAGCTCCCTCTTTTTGTCCGATGAATTCTGCGTTGCGGTAGACGCGCGTAATGTGCTCAAAGTCGTGCCCAGGATCCCTGCCCTCAAGCATCCTGGCTACCTGCCTCTCTATTTTTTCAAGCATCCTCTTTCTCTGCTGGCAAGCATGCAGAGCTGGTGCCGGGTATAAGTTTGCTAGCGTGTGGCAATCCTTGCCACTATGACAAGGATAATTAGTATTGTTACTGTTATTGTTATTGTTGTGGTAGTAGTAATGGTACTGGCGGCCTCAGGATACGTTGTTTTTGCCAAAGACTGACCGGAGGATGGTCATGAGTGCAGTGATGGTGACAATGCTACTGATAAGACCAACATCAATGCTCCCGGAAAAGCCCACGCTTCCGCTGGCTATGCCGTAGGTTACTATCGCAACTGCGAAAAGGGTTATCGTCAGGGCAAGGAAAGTCATCAGGAATTCTTGGACCCTTGTTTTTGGCCGGATGTCGCCATGCGGAGTGTCGCTCATGTGCGAAATATGGGCATGCTTGTTCTTAAGGAGGAAAACACCCCGAGGAGAGGGAGGGGACATGTTGTAACATGTTACGACATGTGGTAACATGTGGCATCTCCGTGCCTGAATCAGGATATTATATATCCGCCTAACCCTACTAGCGCTGTTGCGTAAGGCCCCATTTTTCGCGGGCTTTTTCCTCGAGCTTTAGAAAGATAACCCTGTCAAAGACGATCCCAATTGCAAATATGGTGATCATGACGGCAATTATCTGGGGCATAAGGTTGAATTCCCTGCCCACGGAGAGGATGTAGCCCAGGCCGGACAGAGTAGTTATCAGCATTTCTGCGCCAATCAGTGCGTGCCAGGCGATGGACCAAGCCTGCCTCATGCCAACGATCAGGGCAGGAGTAGCTGCAGGTATCATGACGTGCCTGAACAACGTGACGCCGTTGGCACCCATGTTCTTTGCAGCCCGCACATAGATCGGCGGGATGTTGCGGAGAGAGCTATAAGTCGTAATCATTACCGAAAAGACAGACGCCATAACGACCACGAAGAGGATTCCAAAGTCACTAAAGCCTATAAGCAGTATGGCAAAGGGCACCCAAGCAATGCTTGGGAACGTCAGGAGTCCGACGGCAAACGAGCTCATCGTCTTGCCAAAGGCCCGGAACTTTACCATTGCAAGGCCGACCAAGCCTCCCAGGACAACGGCTATTGCAAAGCCCACCACCAACCTCAGAAGCGATGTCCCTATGCCTATCAGGAGCGAGCCGCCAAGCTCCCATATAGCAGCCGCAGAGGTGGCAGGAGATGGCAGGATGACGCTTGGATAGATTCCAAGGACGTATACGAGTTGCCATATGCCAACAAATGCGGCCAGAAAGAGCGTGACATTTGCTACATCAGAGATGTCAAAAGGCCGGCCTTGCTTTTTCGTTTTCGCTGAACTGGCCGTCCGCTCTTGCGCTTCCTCACTTTGCATGCCTAAAGTCCTCTTCAAACTCTTTCAGTATCTGCCGTTTGATTATCTGAAGCTCTGCAGCATCAGCATTTCTTGGCCTCGGCAGGCCGATGGTAAACTCCCGCTTGATGTTTCTGACAAGCGGCGATAGCACGATGACCCTGTCGCCTAGGAGCAGCGCTTCATTGATGTTGTGCGTCACAAAAACTATGGTCTTGCCGGTCGTCTTGTGTATGCCCAAAAGCTCGTCGTACATCAGCTCCCGGGTCTGGACATCAAGTGCGGCAAAAGGCTCGTCCATCATCAGCACTTCCGGATCCATTGCAAGTGCCCGGGCAATGGCGACTCGCTGCTTCATTCCGCCGGAGAGCTGGTAGACATAGGATTGTGAAAATCTTGCCAGGCCCACCATCTCGGTGTAGCGGCTGGCGACTTGTGCCCTCCTGTTTTTCTCTACTCCCGCCATTTTGAGTCCAAATTCGACGTTGTCTTGGACTGTGAGCCACGGGAAGAGCGCGCCTTCTTGAAATATTACAATGACTCCGTTTCCGCCTGCCGCCTTCTTTTCCTTCTGGCCGCTGCTTCTACTACTGTTGTTGCTGTAGCTGCGGTTGACAACTACTTTGCCAGAATCAGGCCGGTCTAGGCCGGAGATGATGTTGAGCAGCGTTGACTTGCCGCAGCCAGAAGGCCCCACAATTGTGACAAATTCTCCCTTCTTGACTTTGAGGTTGATCCCGTTTAAGACTTGGTGATGAGATATGCCGGCGACGGCAGCTTTGCCACTGTAGTCAAAGCCCTTGTGGACATCGCAAAGCTCGAGGACCAATCCATTATTGTTGTCATTGCTGTTGCTGTCCCCGACTGCCTGTCCTTGTTCTTTCAGCGCCATGGTGATATGCACTCACTACAATGAATGGATGGAATATAATCTAGTTCAAAGGTGCAATCTTTGCAATTTCTATGCAGCTTTAGCGCA
>DATEIL010000048.1:0-6895 GCA_035279085.1 Nitrososphaera sp. | reverse complement strand
GTAGAAGTCGGCCTAAGGAACGAGGACTACAGGGAAGGCGCGCTGGCCACGCAGACACTCTATCGAATACTCGCAAGAAAGTATGCTAGACCATTATCTGCGGCCGTGTCGAGAGATGCTTCGGGAGATTGAGCGGAAGGTAAGGCTTGCCCTTTGTCTGTGACTGGACTTCACTTACCAGTTCGGCAAGCGTCATCTCCCGCTGCTTATTGCCGCCCAGCCTGTCCCTGACTACCAGCTTGTCCGACCCCATTTCCTTGTCACCTATTACTATGGTGTAGCGTATCCATTCGGTCTCTGACTCGCGGATCTTTTTGCCCACAGTCTCGTCCCTGTCGTCAAGGTCCACCCGTATCTGGTTTGCTTCAAGCTCGGCCATCAATTTTTCGCAAAAAGGCAGGTGATCCTTTGCGACCGCTGCTATTCTCACCTGCGTATGTGACAGCCAGAGTGGAAGCGATGGAGTTCCTCCAGTCCTTGAAACCTTGGCGGCCTTTTCCAGCAGCGCGTATATCACCCGCTCCACAGCGCCGGATGGCGAATTGTGGAGGATAATCGGGTTCTTTTTCGCCCCGTCCTCGTCAACAAACTCGATTCCGTAGCGGGCGCCGTTTTCGACATCTATCTGGTCAGTCGAAAGCGCGGAGGCCTTGCCCATCGCGTCGATATAGTTGAATTCCCACTTTAGCGTAAAGTAGAAGAAGCGTTCCTTCCACATCTCTACAAGGACCGGCTTGCCGAGCCTGCCTATCAATTCCCCAATGAATTCCCTGTTCTGGTTGTAAAATTCCTCGGTGAACCTGATAGCCATCTCTACGTCTCCCACGTCGAGCCCAAGTTCGTTGATTACGCTGATTGACAGCTCAAAGCGCTTCCGAAATTCCGACTTTGCCTGCTCCATGTCCCTGCATAGCGCGTGGCAGTCGGGCATCGTAAATGCGCGCAGCCTTCTGAGTCCCACCAGCTCGCCGCTTTTTTCTCGGCGGAACGAGTAGCGCGTCAATTCGTAGAGCTTTACCGGTAGGTGCTTGTACGAGATGTTAAAGTCCTTGGCCATCAGGAACTGGCCAAAGCATGCCGCAAAGCGCAGGAACAGCTGCTTGTTGTCAGACGAGATGCTGTACTGCCTTGCAGGAAAGCGGTTGAAGTAGCTTTCCATCGACGGGTGCTTTGCGTCATACATTATCGGAGTCTCCACCTCGATCCCGCCATACTCCATGACCCGCCTGGTCACGTACTGCTCGATAAGGGACTTCATCAGCCGGCCCTTGGGATAGTAGCGCATGTTGCCGGCGTCCGACGCCGGCTCATAGTCTGCTATCGCCAGCTTTTTCATGAGCCGGACATGCTCGGGCTGCTGGCTGACAGTCCTGTTCTTGGTGATTTCATAGTTTGATAGGGTCTGCAGGTTCTGGTCCTGCTGTTTTCTGAACTTGTAGTCTTTTATCGGTACAAGTTCGCCTCCGGGCTGCAGTATGTACCAGAATGATTGCAGTTTTTCCTCTGCCTTTAATGCACTTGACTCCTTTTCGCTGCGTCCCCCGCCGTGGTCGTGGTCATGGTCGTGGCCCGCGTGCTCGTGCTCGGCCTGCTTTGAAATCTCCTTGGCGTTCTCTGCGAGTGGGTGGCCTTTCACCCTTATCTGGAACGACTTTGTCCAGCCAAACGGCGCCCTGTAGACTTCGCCAAGGTGTTCACGCGCTGCCTGCTCCACCGCACGGACAACAGGCGCAGCAGCCTGCGGAGGCGCAAGGTCCGAGCTCAGGTGCGCGTATGGATAAACCAAGAGCCGGCTGGCCTTGACCGTATCCAGGTATTTTTTAATTTCAGCCGCGGCGGCGCGGGCGACGCTTTCATCGTCGCCGTTTTCAACTGCGACAAATACGACTACCAAGTCTTCTAGCCGGACTTTGGATTTTGACTGTATATCCTCGGCGTCGCGGATTTCCTTCTCGATGGGTTCGTATTCTATGAAATCAGAGTGCAGCTGAAGCAGGCGCATATGCTATTTCATCATGACAAATAATGCTAATTTAACCCCATCTGGCGCGCTCGTTATCCCTGTCTTCCTTTGTGAGCTTTTTCCACTCCTTGTAGTGCTCCCTGCAAAGGTAAACCCGCTTGCTCCCTCCAAGCCCAAGGTCCGGCGCCATGGCGGCCTTGCTCCCGCTCATGGAACGCTCGCCCGGGTTTTCGCAGCCTCCCACGCTGCAGTTGACGCCTTTGTCCACCCTGCCCATGCTGATATACGCATGAGAAAAACGCCCGTTCAGTATAAAAAGTATCCTAGATTAGCTTTTTACCCCCACAACCATAGAGTTATCCTAGTCGTCACTTGGCGGTATCATACAGCGAGCCACTGTGCAAAAAATGCCTGCACCTTGAGAGCCTGCACAGCGAAGTTGTCGCCACGCTTCCAGGGGGCAAGGTAAAGCGCTGCACCGTTTCGATATGCCCCTGCCTTCTTGTTACGAAATAATGGCCGGCCTAGCCGGCAAAATTTATAACAACCGTTCCGCTCGGATATTCCTGCAGCAACATAAAATGTCTGAAGCCGATGACGATGATGATGACTTTGAGGATGACGATGACGACTTTGAAGAGGATCTCGACGATGACGTGGCAGACGAAGGCGGCGAGTAGAACAGAAGAGAATATAGTGTGTGAGGCTATCTCTATATTTTCAGGCCAAAGCCCTCGGCAAAGCCCTTGAATTCCGTATAGGCGTTGAGGAACTGGATGCCCTTGTCACTTATCCTGTATTTTGCCGAATCTTCATAGAGTAGCCCTGATTGCATGAGGTGGTGTACCATGCTGCTCAGCCTCTGGTGTGGGACATTGGCTTTCCGTATTAGGTGAGTGACTGAAGCTCCCTGATCGTATCCCTCATAGCTGTACTGCTTTGCAGTTGACAGAATGTCTGCAATGATGCTTACGTGGGTCCTATACACGGCCGCCAATCCTGCTAAACCTCCCACCGAGGCCTCCTGCAAGGCCAAATTTTGAAAACGGCACGAACAAAAGCCCAAATCCTATTACCTTGATTGCAATTGCCACGTAAAAGAATGCCCCCGGGTATACAAAGCTGTACCATGCCATTATTTCCGCAAGGGCCAGCATTCCCAGCCCTGAGCCTATCATCAGGGTACTAGTCCTCCTGTTCTGCATGTACGATGCCATTGTTTCAATTGACACATATACTAATAGAATAAAAGAAATTGACCTTACAAGATGTTCTATTGAATTTCCTGGTATCACAAACGGCGTGAGGGCGAAGGGCAAAAGAAATGCAAAATATTTTGGCGGAGCAAAGTCAAACGATTTGACACTGTGAGAGAAGGCGATGAAAAAATATCCTACCGCCTGGACTCCAAGGCCGGTAGTGGCTATGCCCCGTGAGTAATCCGCGGCCTGGACAAACGAGGCTGCAGAGAGGAGGACAAATCCAATAGCAATTGAGATAAAGGCAAAGGTCAGCCGGAGCAGGTTCGGGCTTGCAATCGCGCTATATCCTGCATAGGCAAACCTTCCAATGAATGCCGATATCCCGAGCCCAAGCAGGTTCATGCCGAGCTCAAAAGCGTCAAACGCCACTGGATTTTTCAGGTTTTGCCTAATTTTTAACCTTATTTGCGCTATTTCTTTTTTCTTGCGGCAATCGGCCGGCACATATATGGAGAAATAGATGATGTCTAAACTCCCCCCGCTGCAGCCTGCCAGAAGGTATAGCTCTATAGCAATAATGATAATATCAGTACCACGTCATTATTTGTAGTCGCTTAAAATATCCTTGTAACGCGCGTCCTTGTATGCGATGTACTTTACGTATTCGCCATAGGTCATGTCAAAAGAGCATTTTGAGCATTTTACAAAGGAAAAGTCGTCAGCAAGCTCGGCAATCTCTCTGCAGTCCGGGCACCTGACCTTCACAGGGAACACTTGATACCTGAAAGTATAATAAAGTTGTTGAAAATTGGGCGTGATCTGGAAATAGGTTCATAAGCCAAGACGCCGCAAAATGAGTCATGGATAGCACGCTTCGGCCTGTATTAAAGAGGCAGATCTTGTTTATCGGTGCGAGTCTTGGGACAGGGCTCATTGTAAGTTACTTTTTTGGATTCTTGATTGGCCTTGCTGCAAACATTGGAGTATTGATAGGCATCATGTTCTTCATGCGTAGGAGGCAGATGCGCGCAATGAAGGCCTTTGGCTTTGGAGACGAAACTGCAGGTGGAGGAGGATATTCAAACGGCCGGGTCAAATTAAAGTACGTCTGTCTAGCATGTGGCGAAGAAGTCAAGGGTGTACGCTGCGGAAAATGCGGGTCTAACATGAAAAAGCCGCTATTCTAGGAAAGACAGGAAAAGAAAAAAAGGCCGCGCGGCTATCACACCGTTATCTAGGCTATCTTAGCCGCTCACTGTTTGAGAACCAGATCCCTTTTGCCCTCCTTCTTTCAAGGACTATTACCAGCGCGCCTATGCCGGAGACTATTGCAATGATGGATCCGGGGACTGCAAAACCTGGCTGGTCTATGGCCTTGCCGGATGACGGATCAAAGGAAAACTGCATCGCGAATGCATTTGTCGTCGTAATAGTAGCAGTAGTAGCAATGAGCATAAAGGCAAGGACAGAAGTGGTCAAGGCTGCTGCGGCGGCGATTCTCAACATGTACGCGATTTCTGCGCCTGAATTACATATAATGATTATCACAAAAACTTATTATTATGATATATTCGCAAATTGCCGATTACAGGTTATTTTGTGCCAATCCTGAAATACTATAATGACCCCGCTGCATTCGAGATCTGGACAATTTATTAAATCGAGTTTACGAATGTTATGCAGGATGACCAAGACCTGTGTAAAATGCGGCAAGGCGATAGAGCAATCACCCGCTGACGATCCTGCTGCTGAAAAATATCCAGCTTGTGCGGACTGCTGGAAGGAATGGACCACTTATGCCGTAATGGTAATGAACGAGATGAGGCTTGACATGTCCCTGCCTGAGCACAGGAAGGCACTGCGCAAGTACGAGCGGATATTCTTTGGGCTCGAAAAGTCAGAAGGCGAGCTTCAAAAAAAGCCCGAGGAAAAGCCCGGCCACATGCACTAAAATCCCAATTAGTCACAAAACAACATCATTATCATCAGCTTTTCAGCCTCAGGGCGCTCCGGGCCTGCTCTGGTATGAGCTTCAGCAGATCCTGCGGGTTTGGGAGAGCAAAGAGGCTTTCATGCAGCGAGTCAGATATTGCCTGCCTCTGCTTTTCGTCAAGCGACATGTACGTGCGAGTAAGCGATTCAAAATCCAGTTTCTGCAGTGAGGCAGGGGCTGCAAGGACTTGACGTGAATAGACGCTAAAGAGGACTGAGCGCTTTTCCGGCTCAAAGTCTGAAATTACTTCAAGCCATGTCTTGAATAGAACTGCGAGTTTGGAGGGCTCTACCGTTGGAGCCGCGGCAAGGGCCATCGCTATGGTCTCCCGCTTGTTCTCATCCGTCATTGAAAAGAACTCTTTGAGCCTTCCCTGGATCATTGGCTTTCTCAAAAAGTCCGGCAGGCTTGCCAGTATCTGTATGATGTTGCCTGCCGCTTTATTGTCACCACCAGTACCGCTGATATTGTCAGGATTATCCGACACGTGCTTCATTTCCGCGGCAGGGGAATTTAATCGGTCGCTCATCAGGATTAAATATCGACTGGTGTGACAGAGGTGCAGAAGAAGAAATGCCGTGCCTAGTTACGGTGGGCGGATTTTACGGAGACGAGGGAAAAGGCAAGATAGTCGCATACCTCGCAAGGAAAGATAACGCTTCCATAGCAGTCAGGGGAGGCGTGGGCCCAAACGCTGGCCACACTTTTACATTTGAAGGCAAGACTTTCAAGGTGCGGATGCTTCCTAGCGCGGCGCTCAGCCCCACGACGCGGCTACTGATAGGCGCCGGCGTGCTTGTCAGCCCGCAGGTGTTGCAGAGCGAGATATCGATGTTTGGTGCCGAAGATCGCACTTTTGTTGACGGCCAGTGCGGGATAATCGAGCAGTCGCACATCGATCGGGACAAGAGCGAAGATCACCTAAAGAGCAAGGTGGGGACCACAGGCACCGGAACCGGCCCCGCAAACTCTGACAGGGCCCTCCGGGTGCTCAAGCTGGCAAAGGACATCCCTGAGCTGTCGCTCTATGTTGAAGACGTGAGCAACTCTGTCAATTATGCACTGGACAGCAAGGAGAACGTAATTGTCGAAGGAACTCAGGGGACGTATCTTTCATTGTTCCACGGCGGATATCCATACGTCACTTCAAAGGACGTTACTGCGTCAGGGATTTGCTCGGATGTGGGCATCGGCCCAAAGAGAGTAGATGACGTACTGGCAGTGTTTAAGGCCTATGTCACAAGGGTGGGCGGAGGGCCGCTGAATAACGAGCTGGACGAAGAAGAGGCCAAGCAGCGCGGCTGGCTCGAATACGGTAGCGTCACGGGACGCCAGCGCAGGGCATCGCCTTTTGATATGGACTTGGCAAAGAAAGCAATAAGGCTCAACAGCGCGACCCAGCTTGCAGTGACCAAGCTTGATGTGCTGTACCCTCAGTGCGCCGGAGTCCGTGAGTATTCAAAGCTTCCAGCACAGGCAAGGAAATTCGTTGAAGACATTGAAGGCGAAACGGGCCTGAAAGTTACGTTGATTGGAACTGGCCCGGAGATCTATGAAGTCGTAGACCGCCGGTCATAGCCGGCTACCAAGGCCTTAAGCACGTCCCTACACGCCCTCAGGTCGTAAAGGAGTTTTCTTTCATCTGACACGGCTACTGCTGTTGTTGTATCAATTTTATCCAGTAGCTTCTTGGCAAGGGCCAGATCGACGACTTTTCTTGAGGGCTTGGCAGGAGGG
>DATEIL010000047.1:0-7784 GCA_035279085.1 Nitrososphaera sp. | reverse complement strand
ATTTTGTTGAAGGGTACAAATTCGGCATGAGTACCGATACAGGTTCCAAAACCAAGAATGCAAAGTCGCAGGAGATTCTGGCCATACTATCAAAGCCTGACAGCCGGCGGATCTTTTTTGCTGCGCGAGACGGAGTCAAGTATTCGCCCGCATTCATTGAGGAACTGGGGTTAACTAGGAAGAGGTACTACAATGCTCTTTACGAGCTCAACCGCAGCGGACTCATTCGCAGGACAGATGGGGGCAAGAGCGTCCATTCCGCATTCGGCCAAGTGGTTTACCGAACAATGATTGAACTGGATAGATATTCCAGTCACATCGAGGACCTGAAAATGGTTGATGCTCTTAAACGCAGTGGAGAGTTTACTCATGACAGCATGACTCGGTTCCTTGAAAAAGTGAGTGGTGACGAAAGATTTGCAGCAAACCTTTTCAGCACTATTGAGATCGTTTGGTCATACAGCGGCATGCTAAGCATGCTGCTTGACCAGATCGAAAACTGCGAGCGAGAAGTCTTGGTTGCCACAAGGCTATTGTCTGAAGAAGTGATTCGAAGTCTGCTCGCAAAAGTGACGCAGGGAATAAGGGTTCAGATCATTTCAGACGAATCATTGGTAGAATCGTATTACGCCATGCAAAATATCTGGTCAGACCAGGCGGGACATGACGCCGGAAAGGATGAGCGGGTGAAAGTGGTAGGAAATCCATGGTATCCAGACAGCAGGATACAGCGCAAGATAGCCAAAGTTCCTTTTGGAATGGTAATTATAGACAATGTCAAGGCAGGGATCGAAATTATAGATAGGTATAATCCTGATGAGTTCACCTGCGGTATCATGATCAGGGACGGCAAGATTGCAGAGATAGTGAAAGAGCAGTACCGGAGAATGTGGGAGCAGGCATCAGAGTTTGACGGCTCCTTCAATCAAAGCCGCATCCGCAATAGCGAGGCATAACAACATCATAAACAACAACACTAACGATGACGGTATGAGAATTAGTTCGCCTTTTTATTGATTTGACTTATGGAGAAAAAATTTGGGGCAACCCTGCCCCAGCGTCTAAAGTATGTCTACAGAGTCGCAGTCCTGGTTCTGGCTTGACGACTGGAACAACAGTTTGCTCAGGATGCCAACCTGTGCCTGCTGAGAGTCTTGATCGCAGTCAGGCGAAAGCACGTCTACGTCTCCAATGGAAAGCAGGGCCCCGAACATGGCCGGCACGGCGGCGACTATTGCAACGATCGTTGCAATTGCAGCGGTCTTGGTTTTTGTAGTTTTTCCGGTGTTCATCGCACGCAACCGAGGTAACAATAGATTTATCGAGTTGGCTACAAAGTGAATTACCAATGAAACACAAAATATTTCTCCCCTCATCCAGGGGACAAATGCGGTCTTGTAAGGGAATAGCCGAATGAACCATTGTGACTATTCACGGTGATACTGCCGTCATTCCGTTCGCAGATGTTTTTGTGTTACAGGAACCTTTGCTTGTTACATAGTTCTATGCGTCGATAATCCCCACCTACCGCGGAAAATCGTGGGACTGTCCTCCTCTAGGCAGGATACGCCATGGCCGTTCAGGAGAAATCTCAAGAAAAGATCGGCCTGTAGAGCGCATGGATGATATTCCAACGCATAATATGTCACCCGACGAACCAAATAGGCCGGGCATTGTGTCCCAGCATCCTGCCGATGAAAAAAAAGGATGGATATCAACTTGGTGAGCATCGATGCAGATGACCGTATGTAACCTTCAATGACACACACTTGCAAATATAATGATAGATAGGACATTCAATTCTACATGCAGCAGAGCCTGCTGTTGCGGTGCATTTTCGATTCGCTATCAATATTTGGCGAGAATACCAAGCTTGCTCTGTTGGCCAGGCTGCACGAAGAAGGGGTAGAATTTACGCCTGCCGAGTTTAATATGAGCAAATTTTGCATCATAGCCGAACAGCTGCTGGGCAGGTCAGCCGATTTCATTTTCGTGAAGATACTGGACGAATTTTCCAGGCAGTCGAAAATAACTCTGAATGAAGTTGGTCTTACTGAGAAGCCATCATATCTCAGTCATTCAGGCATTCTGTTGACCCTGTATTCGAAAGTCAGGGAATGAGCCAATGACAAGGGAGCCAGCGGCAAATCAAGTCCAACAAGATGTGCGGATTCAACTTGCAAGGGCTAGGAGAAAGCTCCTGTCAACGGCCATTTGCGCCACTCTGGTGTGCGTATCGATTACTATCCTATCGGAACTTATGTGGGGCGACTCGGGAGCATCGCCACTATCCCTTGTCGTTTCAAATGGGCTGGCGATAGCAACTTCAGGCTCGGCCTTTTTCCTGTCAGTTGTCGTCATCAACAGGCAAAAGATTCACGGGGTATTTCCTCGGATCTATCTTTCTCTCGGAATCGCCCTTGCGCTATGGTTTGCCGCAGAAACCATTTGGGCGTACTATGAAATTGGAACCTCCATCGAAACTCCATTTCCTTCTCTTGCTGACGGCTTCTGGCTCGCAGGCTATGCCCCGTTCTTTTATTTTCTGGCTGGCATCCTGAGGAATTTCGTTGGAATGCCCAGACTAATCCATGTAATTCCCGTGGTGGGACTTGCATTTGCGCTTCTGACAAATGTCCTCATATCGATTTATGACGGAGCTGATCTGACAAGCCAGGAGGGGATCCTGTCATATGCAATAGCCGTCGCTTATCCTGTGGCAGACATCTTTTTGATAATCCCCGCCATTGCAGCATTTATTCAGCTGCGGCGCGGCCAGCTAACATTCGCGCCATGGTCGTTAATAGTGACAGCCACGCTTATGTTCACAGTAGGTGACATTGGCTTTGCATACTCTGCAATTATCGAGGAGATGGGGAACTTGATCTGGATATGGAACCCACTCTACAATATAGCGTACATTTCAATTGCAAGCGCCCTGTTCTGGCACAAATCATTTTTTACTATGAGTGAAAAAAAGATAGCGTGGAATTGGCAGGAAAACAACAGGTAAGACTCTTTCGGAAGCTGTTTTCCAATTATACGCCTATCGCGGTCTTGCTAGCGTCCTATCCACCAGGCCGTTTTTCCACATCTAGAATTGGCTTGTACGCAACCTTCGCCACGGCTGCGTGTCAATGTATGTACAGCAGGTCACAGGAGATCTAGTCGAAAATGCCGCGAACAAAGGTGAACATGAGATATCCAATCGCAGCATATCCACAATAGGCGATCAGCAGGGCAGGCGAGAATGGATTCATAGTAAGTTAATGGCAGCTGTCCCTTATAAGATTGCCAACAACGTCAATCGCCAGAGGTGCCGGACCATCGTGCTGTGTCGCTTGTGCACGATTTGGCAAATAGCGATTTGGAGTCGCGGAATCGGACTATGCGGCGTTCCAGCATGCTTAGCAATTCCTTGGAAGACATGAAGAAATCAAATATCCGACAATGTTGTGCAGGATATAAACCGATCAGAACTGTGTCAGCAAGATTATTACTTGATCACATGGTTCGCTGACATATACATCGCAAGTAAAATTTGTATGCCCGGCCAATATCAGTCCGGGGCCAACGGCATGAAAAAATGTTGTCTTTGTGACAATCCGCACGAAATAATAACAATAAAGTTCCAATCCATTTGAAGCAAAGAGATGAAAGAGATTACAGGGCGAGATGTTCTCAGGATCAGAGGCATGTTACTTGCTGTGTACGGATTAGGGTCCGAGATCATATCCTTTGGAAGATGCATTGCGCTTCCTCTCTACAATCATGGTAAAGGAGGCATATGCTTCGCACTCGTTGCATGCGCGCCTGTCTGTGGAACATAGCTCGTCTTCATCGTCGTAATACCTGCACATGAATGCAAAAATGCAATTGTCTTCTGTCAATTAAATAGTCGCTTTAGAAATTTTGAGAACAAAAGGATGTTGGCCAGTTGGAGCAAGAATTACGGAAACAATTCTACACGCGACGATAATTTCCGGCTAATGCCAGCTAGCTAGATGGCCTTATCCCGCAAAAGCAAAAATTACAGTAGAGTGTGTGTGTCTGAAATCCCTCGGCACCCTGATCGCAAACTTGCTGCAGCGGGGATGGCAAACAACGGATAACGGGATTTGATCATATCTCTCCCGCATCACAAGTCGGCATTTCTAGAAAAATATTGCGGACAGCAGACTCCTTACGAGGGATTTATTGCCACAGATGGGGCCAATTTCTCTGAAGAAGTACTGCCTCACAGAGTTTAGATTCGCAAAGTCAGCATCTATGAATGACGGCTAGAACATGCATTCCTGCCTGCGATATCCCTCACAGGGAATCTCACGCCTATCCGTTCGGGACCGAAATCATCTCCGGCTTTTCTTTTCATGAGAATTATATCAATATTATCGTCGACGACGACTATATGACTACTGCTGGCTTTGCTCTGCTCTTGAGAAATAGTTCGTCGCACATTCTCCTGTACAGAAAACTGGATTAAAGCCGGGTATACTGTCTCTTGTTTTTAGAACACAAAAAGCCTGTATCTGTTTTCCACAATAACCGCAATGCATCTGGATTCGTATTGCTGTCGTAAGCAACAAAAGATACTTGCAGTAGACGGTTAATAGATGGTTGTTTGTATATGCTGATCCCATTCAAAGCTTGTCATGCCATTCCACGGATAGGCCAGACAGGTTCGGTGTGGTGCTAGCCGCGATTTATTTCTGGCCGGGCTTCTTTATCTCTGCTTCCAAGCAACCCTCTCGCCGGTGCTGGATTTGCATGGATTTGGCTTCAGCCATGGTGCTGCAAAACTGCTTTAGCCCGTGACGGTCGCACATGACCCTATAGCCCATGATAAATCTGGGCGCTACCGGCATTTATATCTCTTGAGCAATGTCAGGTCACTTCTGACGATCAGAATTCCGCACCTGGTTTTATAGCCCATCTCAACTGTATTCGATTTAACTGATGCCAAAATACTCGGAACGCTGGTTGCAGCATTTGTCCTAGGTTCCTTTATTGCATCACCGGAACTCAGGGCGTACGTGCTGCAGACACAGTATTTTCAACAGTTATTGTAGATTACAAGGTAAAACTGCAGACCTGACAAACAAAGCCGTAACAGCAGCCAAGATTAAAGAAATATGACGAGGTAAAATCGCAGGAGATCGCTACCAATGCCGTCAGATCGCGCGAAATAGCCACAGATGTCGCGGGAAGCAGAGCGAGCTACAGAGAGTAGCGAAGCTCCTATCTGGTCAATTCAAACTTTCAAGCATGGAAGCGTCGACCTTGGTACCTTACCGAGGTATTCTACCGGTACACAGTGCAACGCTTCAGAGGTTGAGAGCGACGGTAATGCAATTGTAGAATATCGAAAACAACTCATTCGCTTGTTTTCCAGTGGCTGACACAGCACCTTTCAATGGCGGCGTCACCGTGTGTGTACTTGCAGAATAACTGCGGTGGAACCGGGTCAACAGAAACTGGCGTCATCAGCAAGTTGGTCTGTATGACAAGTAAATCCGAACGAGTTCGCCTCCTTCTCTCTACTGTGTCTAAAGTGGCATCAATCTGGCGAAATATATTGATCGAATAGTGTCCATCCCATCCGCACCCATTTCATACGCAGCCATGTACCTGTACGGCCTGTTGCCGTGCTAATGGGGTAACTGCCTTGCAAGCATCTCTATCTCCCGATGGATCTCGCGCATGAGAAAAGCCGAGCTATATCCTCCAACCAAATCCCCCAACGCCGATTCCAAGTCTTCCAGGCGAAACGCGTGCATATTATCGAGTCTTATCCCATAGTCACGGGCAAGCTTTTGTTTCAGGTCAACTGATGTCTCCTCGCCTAGTCTGTCCAGTACTTCTTGTACGGCCTGCTCTGCAAAGGAATCCACAACCGCAAATGGCAATACGGAATAGAGGCAGACATTGTATATTAAAAGAAACTGTCCGTAGTGGGATTAGACACCCTGTCAAATCCTCGGCCGTTCCTTTTGTAACAAGAACTTCACTGAATCAACTTTGCCTGATCAGCTGGCGCTGGCACAACGACATGCTTTTTTTGATTTTTATCATGCTGTATATGCGTGTCGTGTCGATGATGCCGGAGAAAATTACAAGGGACCTATTTGTCATATCGCCCTTTATCATTTCCTAACAGGACCGCATGAAATGCGAGGCTATGCCTCGGCTCTGCCCCGGAGTTGATCCTCGGGTGATTCTGCCGTATGCAGTGGAAGAGTGATCTTGAAAGTAGCGCCGGGGCGGTCTCCGTTATTGCTGGCGGAAATTTCGCCTTCATGAGCTTCTACAATTGCCCTAGCTATGTAGAGCCCCAGCCCGGTCCCCTGCTGGTTATTTATCGTAGTGTTTCCTTGCGTGACAAATTTACCAAATATGCGCGGGAGTACTTCGGGAGGTATGCCCGCTCCCGTGTCGCTTATTTTTATCTGAATCTCCTTTCGCTCGTCATCGTCGACATAATCTAAAAGGACGTCAACGCTGCCCTTTTGCGTGAACTTTAGAGCATTTCCGACGAGGTTGTTCAATACCTGCGCTATCCGTATCCTGTCTCCATAGACTGATAGCCGCAGGCCATTCTTTGGGGAAATGAGTCTGACTTCCAAATTACTCTTGCTTGCATGCGCAAGTACAACCTGATGGTTATGCACAATGTCAGAAACCAGGCCAGTCAAGTCCACCTTTTCCTTGTTGTATTTGATTCTGCCGCTCTCAATTCGGCTGACGTCCAGTATGTCATTTGCCAGGTGTTGTAAACGCTTTGCTTCCGAGCCGATCACCTCTAGCGCGGCGCGGGGTTCGACTATTCCCTTTTGCGCCAGCTCTGCATAGGACATTATGGGCTGAATAGGCGTCTTTAGCTCGTGTGAAGCTATGCTGATAAATTCATTCTGCATCTTCTCTTTATGCTGTAGCTGGTCTTTCATCTTGCAGAAATGGCTGGAAAGCATCCCTATCTCGTCGGTGCTTTTAGACACGTCAGTGTCAACGTCAAAGAAGCCTTTCCCGATCTGGTCGGCAGCATGGCTCAACCTGGATATCGGCTTTGAAATGGCAAGTGTCATATACAGGCCGACAAGGATTGCAATTATGGCTGCCCCTGCTGCAAGAAAGACTGTAAGCTGGTATGCAAAGCCGATATCCCTTTCCAGGCCCTGCCGGGACAGTGAAAGCTGCTCTGTGATTCTCTGATTTTCATTTTCGAGACGGCCGTTGAACTGATCCAGGCTGTCGTCGAGCTGCTCAAACTTGGCATCTAGTGTTGGTTTGTCAGTCCTAGAGTCTCGGAGGCTAACAATTTCCTTGCTCATCGAAAACATTGAATCTATTTCAGAATCTACCCTAAACGTCTGCTCACCCATCGCGCGCTGGTAGGTAGCGAGGGAGGCTTCCATATTCTCTTTGGCTTCGTCCAATTCTTCGATGTGCTCCTTGTCAGGCTCATTAACGTATTCGCTTGGCTCCAGTTCGATAATTGGAAGAGTAGCTTTCATCTCTGCAATGCTCGTCAGGGCGGGAATTATCTCGTTTTGTTCCTTGTAGTAAGCGGAATAGAGGTTGTCTATCTCGGTCGAGCCGATGTATCCGGACAGGGCAATGAGGATGGCGATGGCACCAAAGGCTGATATGAGTTTTGTACCAAGCTTCATTGTCCGACCGCTTCTATTTCATTTCCTCTTTGATATTTTCGTGTAGCCACATTGCAGAGTCGCCGGACTTGTCGGCCCTCTGGCCCTTTCCGTTTGCAACAAGATTTGCATTTGAGG
>DATEIL010000046.1:0-4122 GCA_035279085.1 Nitrososphaera sp. | reverse complement strand
CTGTCGGTCAGGCTCAGCTACAGGTCATTTAAGGAAGTCGAAATCGGCTTTACCCGAGGATATGTCTCGTCGCAGGCGTACGCGGAGCATTTTGACAACAGCGAAATTGAGCCAGCCAAGAGGCCTCTATTGTACGATACTGGTGCGTACCAGAAAAAGTACAGGTGGCTTGGGGCACACGCCAGAAGGCTAGTATTTTACTTCCTCAAAGAAGTTGAGGAAAACCCGTCGCTTCGCCTTGACATGTTTGCATTTGACTTTGACGAGCCGGATATCGTGAGGGCCATTGCCCACATAGGCCCCAGGGCAAACCTGTTTCTGGATGACCATGACTTGGGTCCCAAGAAACTGGCCAAGGCGGCAAAACTAAAGCAGGACGCAATTGATGAGCTGAAGGATCATGACGTGAAAATCAAGCTGGGCCACTTTACGCGGTTTCAGCACAACAAGGTAATGATCCAGATTGACGGCTCGGGCAAGCCGACAAAAGTCCTGACCGGTTCGGCCAATTTTTCGCTACGGGGATTGTATGTGCAGGCAAATAGCGTCCTTGTATTTGACGATGATAGAGTGGCTGCCCTTTACGAAGAGGCCTACCGGGAAGCGTTCAATGGCGTTTCCAAATACAAAAAGTCCCATATTGCATCAAGATGGCACCTTGTTGAGAGGAATGAGAACACACCTGCAATGTGGATTAGTTTTGCACCTCACGAAGATGCGTTTACCTTGGACAAGGTCTCAGATGCGATCAGGTCGGCAAACAGCTCTGTTCTGTTTTCAATAATGGGCATGGGGGGAGGCGGCCCCGTCATACCCTCCATCAAGCAATTGCTGGGAGAGGATAATATTTTCTCTCTGGGATCGACACAGACTAGCAGCGGACTGGAATTATTCAGACCGGGACTCGACAACAACCAGGCAATCGTCCCTTATTCCTACCTGAAAGACAAGGTCCCGGCGCCATTTAGAAAAGAATGGTCAGGAGGCGCCGGAATGAGCATCCATCACAAGTACGTAGTATGCGATTTCAATGACTCGATGCCTGTAGTCTTTTGCGGATCTTCAAACCTGGCTGAAGGCGGTGAGAAGGGCAACGGCGACAACCTGATAGCTATTTACGACAAAAACATAGCCACACTCTATGCGATAGAAGCCATACGGCTATTTGACCACTATAGGTTCAGAAGCGTACAGCAGACAAGCACAGCAAATCGCCCATTGGTACTGGCAGACAGTGACAAGTGGGTTGATAGGTACTATGATCCCAAGAACATAAAGTACCTTGAAAGAAGCATGCTGTGCAAGCACTAGAGCAACTGGTTGGCAGGAATTTTTTTGTGAGTGTTATTTTGTAATCATATGAGACGGCAATGCGCCACCAGGTGAGGGGCCATAACGTGGAATTTCTGATGCGCAGCTGAAGTATAGGCTGCGAATCTGACAACTGCCAAGATCTCGTTTTCTTGTATACGAATAGAGGCGCTATCGGCTCTTGGCAATCATACAAACCCTCCCCTCTCTCCCCCTAGAGTGCTCCCCTGTTAATATACTGAAATGAAAAATAGATTCTTGCATTCGCAAGTCCTTTGTAGTAACACAACAGCTGTTTCGTTGGTTCTACTACATCCTCGGCAAATTGGCTTGTGATGATGCGGAGAACAGAAAATGGCGCAAATAACCAGCATACATCCACATGAAGTTGGCAGGGACCTTATCCCGGAGCTTGCTACCCGTGTATACAGTTCGCAGCTTGACTCTTTCAGGGAAGCTATCTCTAACGCCTTTGACGAAGGAAGCAAGCAGGTAGCGCTGAGCATTGCAAAGAACAGGATAATGATCGAGGACTGGGGCGGTGGGATCAAGGACTATGATCAATTCCGCAAGTTCGGTCAGGCCTCAAAGAAATCGCGTACAGGCGAAGTGATTGGCGAAAAGGGTCTGGGAAAATTGTCATTGCTGAATCTTGGCAGCACGGTGCTCTTTGAAACCAACAATGGTGTCAGTGGAATGAGTTTCTACATGACACTGGCCGGCTTTAGTACGCCAGAATACGGTGACATGCCGGACGCATTTGTACCGCATAAAGGCACCAGAATTACGATAACCAAGCTGGCCAGTACCGCTGATATTGGCGAGATTTCACCGTACCTTAGAAAAGCATTTGGCCTCCGGCTTGTACGTGGGGCAAGGATAACTATCAACAGCGAGCCGCTCAAGCCAAGGTTCGCACATGACCCGAGAGAGAGTGTGTTGCTAAACCTGCCGCAATGCGGGGCGGATGTAACTGGCAACATCGCATCCATTGAAGAAGGCAAAGGTATGGTTGATGTGTATATCGACCATGTGTTTGTCGCAAGCATGGAAGTTGACACCACAAGAAGATTTGGAGGGTGGATAAATTGCAACGCGCTGACGCCAGAAACATCGCGAAATAACATCATCCAGAACCAAATCTACAAGGAATTTGCCATTCATCTCAGGCGCTACGCCTCACGGTTCCCATTTCGAGAAACCGGAATTGACGCACGCAACTTGATGCTCAGTAGGGAATTAAACACGCTCTTGAAGAGCTACTTGAAGGACATGAAGGTCAGCGTAAGGTCGGGCCTTAGCATAGCGGCATCATCATCGTCTTCTGCAACCCGTAATCAAAAATCAGAGAAATCTACGGTGGTGGCCAAGGCTTCAAATGGGGTAGCACAGTCCTTGGAAAAAACACCATCATCGTCGTCAAGCAAGGAGTCAAGCGGTAAAGTAAGGGTCAGGTGGCAATATGCCGACTTGGGAAATGAAAAGGAGCCAATCTACTTTGTACCGCCAAATACTGTATACTGCAATACTTCTAGCGACCTATACAGATTCGCTGTGACAAAAAGCCGGTCCTTTGGTCCAACCTGGATTAGGCTCCTGCCATATTTGTCACGAATTGCAGTCAGCATGACAACAAGTGCCGGTTCGTCATCAAAGCTCAGACCCGATGAATTCAACTTAAAAGTTGATCAGGCGACTCGGTATTTTCTCCAGCAAAAGGGCATAATTAACTAGAGAACTTTTGGTCGCAACTAATTTTATCATGACGACATGACATCTATTTTTCTGTCAGAACTGCCAAGAGATGAAGGAAGGAAATTTGACAATTGAATCATATGGAGCAAGATAAATGCCTACCAAAAACAAAGCAAAAAGGAGATAGTGGTTTAAGGATAGCTCTATTATTTGACACTCTACCGATCCTAACCCTGTGTAGCCTCTGTGTTTTCTCGTGCAGTCTGAGTCCTTTCTTCTCCATGTGACTGGATGTTGTGTTCTCTTAATTCTTCCCGGCTGCCAAATGACGTACCGCATTCTTCACAGCTGAATGATTGTGCAGATGATGCCATGTCGTTTGCTCAGATGCACAGAATGTGATTTAGGGATTTGGTGAAAGCATTACGTCTTCAATCTTCAGGTTTTTACTTTCTGTGTCTCACTCCTCTTTCTTAATGTAAATAATGACTCTTCCTTGATGCCAAATCTGCCTCTTCTATTGTACACCATATTACTATGGCAGTTCGCTAAGGTAGGTGTAGCAATCCTTATAGGCTTACCATCATATCATATCATGCCTCATGTGGGCCGGGGCGGATTGGATTGGCTTCGCCTTATTCGAAACATTCAGTTTCCTCGGCCCAATCTTCAATATCCCTTCAATCCGTTAACTTGCCGACTTGACAAGTTGACTTCTGGTACGCCTGACTATAACGCAAACGTCTCAGAAGAGTGGGAGCGAACCCAAAGGACTTTAGGCGTCGGATGAAAATGGATTCATTATCATTGAATATGGTTTTTGTGTGCCTGAAGGCCTGAACGCCCAAATGCTCGGGAGACCTTGATTGAGAGTGTGTCTGTGTGTCTCATACGTACATGTTCCCTGTTCTCCTAGGAACATGTCTTCGGATTCGGGGCCATTGGTTTCCGCTGCATTTCCCTCAAATCATATGACGCAGCAGAGTGCAAGTACGGGTTTGGATCCAAGAGTACTCATGCTTTTGGTAACACTAAATCATAGGGTTTCAACAACCTATTTCACCTAGCCAGCTAGGAAAGATATTAGGCTGGCGGTTTTCGTTTGAGAGCTAGAGA
>DATEIL010000045.1:0-3027 GCA_035279085.1 Nitrososphaera sp. | reverse complement strand
CCACCATGTTGATATAGTCTGACTCGCTTGGGAGCCGGGAGCTGGATGCCACTCCTATGTCAATGGCCTGGCCTTCGCAGATTTCCGTGCAGGCTACGGATAGTTTGCCCACCATCGTGCCTATCGCCTTGTCAGGAATGCCTGCCTTTCTGCAGTTAAAAGTCAATAATTCAAAAGACTTTGAGAACAATATGTCGCCGGCAAGTATTGCAAGGGGCATCCCGTACGACCGGTGGACTGTGGCCGTGCTGTGGCGCATCTCGTCATTATCCATTATGTCATCGTGGACAAGGGTGAAATTGTGGACAAGTTCAACTGCGCCTGCTGCCGGCAGTGCACGCTTGAGCGTGCCTCCAAGCATCTCGCAGCTCTTTATCACCATAAAAGGTCGAAGACGCTTGCCGCCTGAGCGTATTAAGTGAGAAGAGGCTTGGTAGAGTTCTTTGGGTTTTCCGTCAAGGCATGAAAGGAGGAACTTGTTGACTGTTGAGGCGTGAGACTCAAGATCTCCCTTGATGCTGCTTGCCTTCATTTGTGGCTACTAACCTCTTGTGCTAACGGTCCTGTCAATATATATCTTGAGCTAGAAAGGGAAGAAATGTTTCTTGCACCCACAAGGAACATGGTACTTTTGAACTCTGTCAGCAGCATGTCCGCAAAAGCAAACGCGCTATCTCTAGACTGCGATGCAGCTCGCAAGAACGGGTATGCCATCGCAGCCATCCTGGCGCCAAGCGCTATGCATTTGGCCGCATCAAGTCCAGTGCGCAGACCGCCGGAGGCGACCAGCGGGAGCCCGACCGAGCGCCTAACTTCGAGCAGGCTTGATGCAGTAGGAATGCCCCAGTCCCAGAACATTTCGCCAAGACGCGATTTCGTGCCGTCATTTGTTGCATCTGCCCTCAGCTTTTCAACTCCGGCCCAGCTGGTGCCTCCAGACCCTGCCACATTGATTGCGGAAACTCCTGCCATTTCCAGCTTTACTGCAACCTCTCTGGAGATGCCGGCACCGACTTCCTTTACTATCACGGGGACATCGATTGCCTTTGCAAGGTCTGCGATCTTGCTCAAGACTCCTTTGTAGCGTGGTTCCCCTTCTGGCTGGACAAGCTCCTGAAGCGGGTTTAGGTGGACTACAAGCGCATTTGCTCTGATCATCCGTACTATGGTTCGCGCTTCGTCAATGCTGAGACCCTTTGCCAGCTGGGCGCCACCGATGTTTGCAATCAGAAACGCATTTGGAGCACTTTTGCGGGCGACAGAGTAGGTTGCTGCGAGCTCCTCACTCTTTAGTCCTGCCCGCTGGGAACCAAGACCCATCGCAAAGCCATATTTTTCTGCAACTTCGCCCAGCCTGCCATTTATTGCAGTCGCCTCATCGGTGCCCCCGGTCATAGAGTCTATGATAAGTGGTGCGGAAAATCTGTGTCCGAGGAATTCAGTCGAAGTGTCTATTTCTTCATAGTCAAGCTCAGGTAATGCGTTATGGATCAACCTGACGTGTTCGAGATACGTAGAGTTGGACTTTGCCTGGACGTTATTTTTTAGTGGGATGTCAATGCCGTCCTTCTTGCGCTGCTTGATTATTGCAATGTCAGAGGCCACGTCTGAAGAATCGGGCATTTCACTAGTTGCTCCGTCGTCGCCCCTTTACAAGCGTCCCTACTGTGGCTCGACCCAGAGCCGCTTCAACTATGCGTTCAGGATGCAGGCCGTTGACCATCATGACGTCCATGCCGCTTGATGCAATCTTAAATGCTTCTGTTATCTTTCTCTGCATCCCCCCTGTAACGTCTGCGACAGAACTCTTGGATATATGGATAGACTTGTTTTTTCCCGTGGCTCCGGCGACAACGCGGGGGATTAGCTTCTTTGTCCTAAGGTCGCTGTAGATGCCGTCAACATTGGTGGCAAAAATGACCCGCGTGGGTCTTAGCACTTTGGCGATAATAGTCATTAACGAATCCCCCGAGAGTATTGAATACCTGGCTCCCTCGACGAAAACCACGTCACCAAAAGTCACGGGAGCAACCTTGGATCTCGCAATTGAAAATAGCTGTCTTATCTTTGCTGCAATTGGTCTGTGTCCGGTGGTGAAGACAGACGGTGGGATGCCATAAGGTGACAGTCCATTCTTTAGCATCGCATTCACGATGATTTGGTTGAGGCTGACCATAGACTCGTGGACAATAGAGACTCCGTGTGGATCATAGCCTGACGGCTTGGTATGCATGTCATATTGCACCGACCAGTAGTGGCCAAACGAGCCGCCGCCATGGACAATAATTGCAGGCATGGCAAGATCCTTCAAAGCCCGCGCTATACTGTCAATCGCTACGATATTTGCAGTAAGCGGCTTGTCCTTGAATGTGACGACGGATCCGCCTAGCTTTATCAGCGCCAGCTTCAGCATCAGCAGCAAGGCATGCCATCCAGAGCGGATTTAAACTTTAGTTTAGCCGTTGATACGGGTCCAACATTTAATCTCATACTGGCTTAAATCCTGTTCCAAGCTTTACCAACGTCATGTGGAAAATTCGTCTTGAGGCGAATATATACATACCATGCATATGCTTCAGCAGGCAACACAATTTGTAAATATAACTGACTGATGGGTCAGTTATATTTATTAGATACATGGACTAGATATTTGTCATGACCCTGAAGCTGTCCTCTCCTTTGAGGCTGCAGATTCTGCTCGCGGCGTTACTCATATCAACGGCAGGAGGGATTCTACAGATTGGCGGGGCAAGCTGGGACATTACATCACATATTCTGAGGCAACCCGAGACATTTTTCACCCCTTCCCATGCGGTATTGTACTCAGGAGCAGGCTTGACGACGATTGCAGCAGCTGTCGGCCTGTTCGCTCGTTTAAGGAACAAGGGGACAATGTTCCAAGGATCCTATCGTACCGCCTTTACATTATTGATAGTGGGCGCAGTCATAGAGCTTATTTCGGGGCCGGGTGACTTTGTATGGCACTCGGTCTACGGCGTGGACGGTCTGTTGAGTCCGCCACACCTG
>DATEIL010000044.1:0-2603 GCA_035279085.1 Nitrososphaera sp. | reverse complement strand
GAAGCGGAGCTACACTTGCCATCTCTCGAATTCAATGATTGTTATGTCATTCTGTCATGCTTTGGCTGAAGAAATTCTCTGGCTTCTAGATAACCATCAAGAAAAATTGAAGCAGTTCCATTCCAGGGAATCAATGCAAGGTTATCTGTGGTAAGGGATTGTTTTTTTTGAGTGTGTGCGTGTGTCTTACGCGCAAACGCACTGTCGTCGATATTATGGATATCCTCATGATGAGAACCTTCTAGTACGTTTGTAGCCTTACAGACAGATGTTAATAGAATTCCAAGCATACGTCCTTGCTAGACACCGATAGATGCCAGAAGAAATATCGATGGATGAAATCGAAAAGATCCTGCAGGAGCTGGAGAGTTCTCTTGACATCCGATCGTCCGGGCAGAATGCAAATGTCTTTGAGATAAAGGATGCGAATGATCATTCATCCAGCACGGATAACTCAGTCTTGAGGTTCGAGTGTCCGACGGCCCTCTGGGAAGAATTCACCGAATATTGCAAGCGAAACGAACTTGATCCGGCGCAGCAGATAAGGGAAGCGGTGCTGAGCTATTACAAGAACCTGTGGCAGACCTACAGGATACGGAAAAAGCTTTATGACAAATCAGAGCTCGTCTGATTAAGTCGCAGAAAGTGAATTCAGGTTCCGTACAGCCAGGTCGAAAGTCTTTTTATGAATGAATGATAATTGTCTGTGTGGTAGATGGCTACCGTGCCGGCAATGAATCTCGCTTTCGATGCAATATTTGCGGCGAAACGGCAGACTTTATTGTCCAGCTAGAACTTGTCAGCGAGGGCGGAAGGTATGGTGCGCCCCGCTCGCAGCAGATGCCGTTTTACCTGTGCGCCGACCATGAATACCTATACAAGAAAATGCAGAAAGACCTGGAACTCAAGGATTATTTTGTGGAGACTATAAAGGAAAACCAGTAAGCAATGCCGAAGAGAAATTTTAAGACGCTTGAAGAATTCAAGCAAAATCTTCATCGAGAGGGCGCGACACTGGTGGAATTTTCCGGCAGCAAGGTCCCTTGCCTCCTGGTCGGCCCCGCGGAATATGAGGATATACTGCGCAAGCTTTATGGAAGAGCCGTCAGGGCCGAGCCCGTACTTGACATCTTTTATGACGGACGCGATGTCTTTGTGGATGTTCAGGTCAAATTTGCCGATGTCGATATAGATAGAAACTACCTCCTCTATGCAAACGGCATGCTGGAATTCTTTGAGGCACTGGCCGAAAGCGGACTTCTGGCTATCGCGCCTGACTCGAGGACATACTCAAATTCTCAGAATCTCTTTGTGATCCAGCTGCCAAAAAAGGATGCGGCAGAAAAAGCCTTGGAGATAATAAAATCGAACTCGAAAACAGAGTTTACCAGAAGTTAATAGCAGGGTTTGGGAAATTCAAAGAGGAGACAAGAAGTGGAGCGAAAAAAGAAAACCAATGAGAACGGCGTAGAGGATGACAATAAAAATGATGACAATAATAATGAGATCGTTCCACGCGAGATCGACACTCATTTTCAAATGTATGGCAAGCATGCGTGGGAGGTAGAATACGGCGAGCGATGTCCCACGTGCAACAAGCGGATAGACGAATTCGGCTTTTGCGCTTGCGGTGGCAGTATATAACAGCTGCAGACCCGAGCCGATGAAGAGTTCGCTAGACAAATTTTGAATGGGGCTTATATCGCATGTTCTGCAATGACTATCGGTATGATTTGGACAATCGTATGGATCGTCTTGGGGATTATCGTACTGTTGATACTCCTGCGAGTGCTGTTCGGGCTGATTTAGGATGCTCGACAGATTCATGGGCCGGTTGATGGAAAGTGCCGCGAACGCATACCTTCCCAAAATTGAAGAAATGGCCGAGCTTCGAAGGAAGGAATTGCTGGAGATAAAGGCAAAAGTGAGGACCGAGCCTGATGCAGTGGAATCATGGTTTGACGCAGAAATTGCCAAGGTCGGCAAAATAGACCCACAGGATTTATTCGGCAAGATCACATAGAGGACGTGCGACGGCGGGGATTTGAACCCGGGTTACCAGATTGGCAATCGCTTTCGAGCATAGCTACCGTAAACGGCAACTACGAAAAGGCAGCGTTTGTAGCATGGCTGAAAGAAACAAAACATCAGCAGGCTGACGTAGCAGATAGAAACGCATGCTATGTAGGCACGTTTCTAAAGTCTGGTAAAAATGCACAAGACTTTGTCAAGAGCTACGAAAACGCATACACGCACAACAATTACCTATTCGCCGTGAATCACTACCTAGAGTTTACAGGTAGGCCGAAGCTGGTATTAAGGCAAAAACAATGCATGCCTAAAAACCTGATAATTGCGCCCAAAGTCGAAGAAACGAGGCGAGTTGTACGAGAACTCAAAGACCCACACGTGAAAGCATACATTGCGCTATGCGCTACAGTAGGTTTGCGACCGAAGCGACTGCTAAAGGCTACATGGCAAGAAATTGACTTTCGAAACGGCTTTGTGAATATCAACGAGATACACGGCAAGAAGGTTTACAGACCTAACCCGCTGCATGCAGATGTCGCCAGACTCTTGCAAGAATTGCCAAAGTCAAACGA
>DATEIL010000043.1:0-3699 GCA_035279085.1 Nitrososphaera sp. | reverse complement strand
TCGGGAATTTCGCTTGTTCAGTTAATCGCTTCTGTGAGTCTCCTCAGGCTTACAGGGATTCTTCAGATGTTGAAACACGGGAATTACAAGCATTAATCCGTGTGATGTAGAATCGATAACCATAGGCAGAGCCTTGGTTCGGTCAAAGGGGTGTTCGCTTCTGCTGCCGGATGGCTCCCCAGCACTCGTTTACAATAGCGATGTGGTGGCACAAAAAAATAATGAATTAGAGAGAAAGAGTGCGATTTACGATAAATGACTATTACAGTGCAGCCACTATCGCCTGCAGATGTTCAGGGAGCTCGGGAAGTTCAGTATGGCTGGTATTGTTCTGAAGAACGTCAGGACCAATCCTTCGAACCTTCTGTGTTCCGACCAGTGTATCAATCCCACGTTCGATATCCTTTGCGGACATGACGTCCTTTAGCTTTTCCTTGAGCACGTTTTCCGAGTCATATTTGTCAATGGCAAACTGGAGTAAGATCAATTTGTCGCCTGATGCGAGTGCAGTCATTATAGAGGATAGCAAGCGAGATGTGTCAAATAAAGGTTCAATGAAGGGGCATCCGGTGTTGCGATGAATTGAACGCATTTTCCTAGCATTTTTTTACGCCTGCTATATCAAGAGTGTTGCAGAATTTTTTCGACATCATATGGCGCAAGAGGCAATTTGATTGACACAGCTCTGTGCAGTGCGATGATAGCCCTCCACATATCATGACTCGCGCTGCCCGTGCAGGCAGGCTCGAGTAAAAGGGGGCTCTGTGCGGCATGGCATCCCGTATAACCTACTAATCTAATTTTACAATTGTAAAGTTCCATGATTATATATTCGTCGATCAATATTATGTCATCAAGTGTCTGGGGAAAATCGGAAGCAAGCATTGCTCAAGATAGGAGGTATGCACTGTGCAGGCTGCGTCAACTCGATTCAACGGCGCGTCTCTTTGCTATCAGGAGTTGATTCCGTACAGGTCAACCTTGCAAACGAAAGGGCAGTCCTTGAATATGACGCTTCCAAGATTGGACTGGAGTCGATAGAGAAGGCAATCGAGCAGGCGGGATATCAGGTCATTTATGAAAAGATGTCTCTTGTGGCGGAAGGGATTTCAGATTCCTCGGATGCAATGAAACTTGAGACGACTCTCAGAAGGCTCGAGGGTGTAAAGACTGCTTCTGTGAACTATGGCAATTCCCAGATAAGGGTGGAATACAATCCTGCAGCCGTCTCTGTTGCCGAGATCCGGACCCGCATTGCAGACGCGGGATACAAGGTTCTGAGCGAATCATCGGACGCCAGCGCGCAGGACATTGAGGCGGCAAGACTCAGGAAGTTGTTCTTCCTGGGACTCGCATTGACGGTGCCTGCGGTAATATTCAGCTATCCTGAAGTGTTTGGGTTTATTCCGCTTGCAGGAACAGATGCGGCAGCATATCTTGCGTTTGGCTGTGCTTCATTGGTCCAGTTCCTCGTAGGGTTTAGATTCTATTCAGGGGCATTTCGGATTGCCAGGCTGCGTTCAGCCAACATGGATACCCTTGTTGTCCTTGGAACCACGGCGGCATTTCTTTTCAGCGCATTCAATACTTTTCCCACGGCTAGCTGGCACGGGATCTATTATGATGCATCGACACTTGTGATCACATTCATTCTACTCGGCAAGTATCTGGAAATCAAGACAAAAGGCCGGACAAGTTCGATCATAAAGAAAATGCTTGAACTTCAGCCAAAGACTGCCATTGTAAAGCGCGCCGACGGAACAGAAATTGAAACGCCAGTCGAATTTATCAAGGCAGGCGATGTTATTCTTGTCAGGCCCGGTGACAGGATCCCGGTAGACGCTGAAGTAATTCAAGGCGAGTCTGCAGTCGACGAGTCATTGGCGACCGGCGAGTCCGTGCCTGTCCGCAAAGGCGCGGGAGATTCCGTCCTTGGGGCAAGCATAAACAGTGAAGGAGTATTGCTTGTCAAAGCCACGAGGGTAGGCGCGGAATCTTTCCTGGCTCAAGTGGTCAGGCTTGTCGAAGATGCAATGGGCAAAAAACCACCCATACAAAAGCTGGTAGACAAGGTCGGCGGATATTTTGCATTTGCCGTCATGGCAGTTGCAGCAACTGCATTCCTCGCCTGGCTCGCATATTCCCCAGGCGACCTGGGCGCAGCCACCATTCCTGCCGTGGCAATTCTGGTAGTTGCATGCCCGTGCGCCCTGGGCCTTGCCACGCCTACTGCCATAATCGTTGGAATGGGAAAGGCGGCGTCAAATGGCGTGCTCTTCAAGAGCGGAGAGGCAATAGAGACTCTGAGCAAGGTGAAAGTTGCAATATTTGACAAGACTGGGACCTTGACTGAGGGTAAGCCTGTCGTCACGGATATCCTGCAGACGGCAGAGGTTCTTTCCGCCGGCCACCGTGAAGAGTCATACGCCGCATCGACTCAAGTACTAGAACTGGCTGCAACAGCCGAGCAATGGTCGGAGCACCCCCTTGCAAAGGCGATATTGCGCGAGGCGAAGTCTAAAGGCATTCAGCCCGCCAATGTCAAAGACTTTCAAATGACGCCAGGCATGGGAGTGACTGCAGTCGTCAATGGAGAGGGGAATAGCAGTGACAGAAAGGTAAGAGTGGGCAGCCCCGAGTTCATGCAATCTCAAGGAATAGAGATGCAGGCCGGCGTCCTTGCGAGCCTCGAAAAGCTCCAGCACGATGGCAAAACGGCTGTGTTGATATCACAGGACGCTACGGTTATCGGGATCGTCGGGATGCAGGATACCCCAAAGGCCGGCGCACACGAATTAATTGCCCGACTAAAGGAGGGCGGCATCGAACCAGTCATGATTACAGGAGATAATCTAGAGACTGCCAACGTCATCGCAAAAAGCGTGGGAATATCCAGGGTGTATGCGGGGGTCCTTCCCTCTGGAAAAGTCGAACTTGTGAGGACTATTCAGAAGGAAGGAAAGCGGGTTGTAATGATAGGAGATGGCTTCAATGATGCACCAGCGCTTACCGCAGCAGATGTTGGGATTGCGATGGGTGCGGGCACGGACCTTGCAATCGAATCGGGAGGCGTCGTGCTGGTGCGGGATGAAATTGGCGATGTCATTACTGCAATTGAGATTGCGAGAAAGGTAGTTTCAAAAATAAAGCAGAACCTGATCTACGCGTTCATGTACAATGCGGTGCTCGTGCCTGTGGCCGCATTCGGAATGCTCTATCCTGCCCTTGCGGGATTGGCCATGGCAGCAAGTTCCGTTTCCGTCACCGCTAGTTCACTTTCCCTGAAACGCTGGAGTCCAAAAAGAAACTAGCCGCGCAATCACTTTAGATTTAGCGTTATTTCTTCCCCCATCCCTATAGGAACTGTGACTGACCGAACATTTGGATTCCGCCGCACATGTAAGGCATATTTTTTCATCCAGGTCCTATAATGCTCAGGAAAAAGCATGTTGTCGGCTGCAACAATTCCGCCGGGCCGGACACAAGGAATTACGAGATTAAAGTACCTGACCATGTTTTCCTTGTCGGCGTCTAGGAATACAAAGTCAAACTTCTTTTTGCCCGACTGCGCGATCTTTGAGAGAACCTCTGTGGCACGCGCTTGCACCATTGTTACGATGGGATCGACGCCAGCTTTTTTGAAATTTTCAGTAGCCCACTGGACTTTGGCAGGGTCAGAGTCTATGGTCACGATGGAGG
>DATEIL010000042.1:0-5691 GCA_035279085.1 Nitrososphaera sp. | reverse complement strand
GGGAAACGAAAAAAGTAACCGAAGCTTGATTGAACAGTTTTGTCACCCATGATAGAACGACTCCAAACCTACATCGCTCGTTCTGTCAAACCGACTTCATCTGCTGCTATGTATATCTCTCTGTAGTTGAGAACGGATCCGGACAATCCAGGGTTGCATCAGAGTGTTACTGCCAAAACTACTCTGCCTGCAATCAAGCGTTGATGTTTGAAGAATCGTACAATCACTCACGTGCATACACACGAACATGTGAGTAGGAAACACTCCCTTTCTCTGTGTTGCAAGCAGCAAGATTCCATCTCTGAGATTTCATTCAGCATACTCGGTTTCTCCGATCCTCCGGATGCTGGCAGAACGCCCGGAAATCCACAACGCAGTTAGACAATTAATTCAATTATTCATTCGTTCATTGATTCATGCTATACCTCTTGGAGAGCACACTCGATAGAAATTACATTATGTCCTCAGATACAATTTTTATTATCCGCGCATCGGTTTGAAGATGGATAAGATGTGTCCTCAGCCAAAATGAGTGAAGTTTTGATAGTCGGTTCAGGAGGCAGAGAGCATGCTCTTGGTTGGAAACTGTCCCAGAGCCCTCTCGTATCCAGAGTATTTTTTGCTCCGGGTAATGGCGGAACTTTTGAGAATGTGGGGATCAAGCAGAACGATATCGAAGGCCTTGTGTCTTTTGCCAGAAGCAGGCAAAACATGGTAACAATCGTGGGCCCCGAAGAGCCGCTCTCGCTTGGAATCGTAGATGCATTCGTGAAAGAGGGCCTGCAGATATTCGGTCCGAGTGCAGCAGCTGCAAAGCTTGAAGGCAGCAAGGCGTTTGCCAAGGAGTTCATGGTAGAGGCAAGAATACCTACTGCGAAATTTGGGATTTTTGTCGATGCCGGCGAGGCCAGACGCTACATTTCATCACAGGATGTTCCCCTTGTAATAAAGGCAGATGGCCTTGCTGCTGGAAAGGGCGTAGTTGTCTGCGATGATTCGCAGCAGGCACTGGCGGCCATAGATTCCATCATGGTCAGGAAAGAGTTTGGCGCCGCCGGAGACAGGGTAGTCATTGAGGAGAGGCTCGACGGAGAAGAAGCCTCCTTTATCGCCATTTGTGACGGAGAGACGATTGTTCCTCTGGCTTCCAGCCAGGATCACAAGCGCGTGTTTGACGGAGACAAGGGTCCCAATACGGGTGGAATGGGGGCTTATTCGCCGGCACCCGTGGTAGATTCAGGGCTCTACGAGCAGATCGTGAAGCAGGTGATGAACCCGGCTATCAGTACCATGAAAAAGAGGGGGACTCCATTCGTTGGTTTTCTTTACGCCGGGATAATGGTAGACAAGAATTCTGGAAGGCCATACGTGCTGGAGTTCAATGCAAGGATGGGCGATCCAGAGTGCCAGCCTATCATGATGCGGATGAAATCTGACTTGTTCCAGGTTATCGATGCGGCCGTGCATGGGCGGCTAAATCGGATCGCACCGATAGAGTGGAGGGATCAGACTTCGGTATGTGTTGTGATGGCCTCAAAGGGATATCCAGGCAGGTATGAGACAGGCCAGGTCATAGATGGTCTAGATTCGTCGTCGTCAGACCGCGATGTAATGGTCTTCCACGCGGGAACAGCAAGAGACTCACAAGGCAGGGTCCTTACAAACGGCGGCAGAGTCCTTGGCGTGACTGCGCTGGGAAACGATGCGGAGCAAGCCGCCGCAAGAGCTTACTCGGCAGTCAGGCAGATAAGATGGGGAGTGAGAGGAGAAAATGGCCACCAGTACAGGTCAGACATTGCGAGAAGGGCGATCATGCGCCACAAGAAATGATCTCTTTTTCAGTTGCGATGGCATCGACTCTCCGGTCATGAGAGTGCCGGGGCACATTATTCGTTACCTGAAATGAATATGCAAGTCCAATCGAATACGTGGGCTTCAAGCTGAGGTACCGGTCATAGTATCCCTTCCCATAGCCTAGCCGGTACCCGTCCCTGTCAAATGCGATGCCCGGCACCAGCATCAAATCCATTTGGCCAGTCTTGCGATAAGGCAGTGGCTCCATGATGCCAAATCTGCCTTTTACGAGATATTTGCTTGAAGAGAATTCATAGAATACAATGTCGTCGCCTTCGACAGACGGCAGGCTTACCGTCTTGCCGAGTTTCTTGGCCCGCTCAATTATCACATCGGTTCCGACTTCCGTCCCCGAGGCATGATAGACCCCGATTGATTCTGCCGACTGGAATTGGCGGCTGTCTATCACGTGGTGCTGGATCTGCAAGCCAAGCTCCCGGATTTTCGGTTCTGCAAGGCCATTCCTCAACGACAGCATCCGATTCCGCAGTTCGCATTTGCCGTCTTGCAGATCTCTCAAGTAATCCCTCTGACCACAGACGCGGCCGCCACCGTATTTTTCAAAAGCATGGCCCGAGTCATCAGACCCACGCCGCCTGGCACGGGAGTTATCCAGGACGCCTTTTGTCTTGCCGATTCAAAGTCAACATCTCCAGCAAGCTTGCCGTTTACCCGCGCAGTTCCAACATCAATTACTACTGCGCCATCGCCCACCATGTTGGCCGTGAGCGTAAAGCGCTCCCTGTTTCCCACCGCCGTAACAATAACGTCCGCATCACGCAGTTTTGCAGCCAAGTTTCTTGTCTTTGAATGGCATATGCTTACGGTGGCATTTCGTTCAAGGAACATGAAGGCAAGTGGTTTTCCCACCAAGTTGCTGCGATTCACAATCACCGCGTCCTTGCCAGAAATGTCAATCTTGTAGTAATCAAGCATCTCCATGATTCCGGAGGGAGTACAGGGCTTTAGTATGGCCATTCCGTTCTGCAGCATGCCAGCGTTGTATGGCGTCAGACCATCAACATCCTTTAGGGGATTCAGAGTATTGATTACCTTAAACTCGTCAAGGTGTGCCGGGAGGGGCAGCTGGACAAGTACACCGTGAACCTCAGGGTCGCTATTGAGCAGTTGTATCAATTCTACAAGTTCCGCCTGTGTAAAGCTGGAGGAGAGTCGATGATCCCGCGTCAGCATGCCAACTTCTTTTGCATCCTTTTGCTTGCTACCAACATATGTCGCAGAAGCAGGATCGTCGCCCACAAGCACCGTGGCAAGACAGGGGATGATCCCATCTTCCCGAAGCTCGTCCACCGCCTTTTTCACCCGGGCCTTGACATCGGCGGAAACAACCTTGCCATCAATAATATTGGCTCCCAACATACAGAGAGAGAAGTCCACGCTTTATTTTGTTTTTCTGCAATGAATGGCGAGTACAGAATAAAGTTAGCAGACATTACCCACTGCTTTCTTATATAGACGGGACGCGTTTGAAATTTTGAGAAGAATGAAATATAGAAGCAGAACTGAAATCGCTTCGAGAATTCTCGAGTCAGCAGCCGGTGGTTCCACAAAGACCAAGATAATGTACAAGGCTTTCCTTTCGTATGCTCAGCTGCAAGAATATCTCCTAGTGCTTGAGGAAAATGGCCTGCTGGCGCACGACAAGGGCGAACAACTCTACAGGACAACGGAAAAGGGACAGCGCTTTCTCAATATCACTAATTCACTCCAGGGGATGATGGAAAGTATTCCAGGCATCCAGCAACAGACCCAGACCAGATAGCTAGCGCTTAGCGCGCCTCCTCCCCGTACGCGCACACACTCTACCGCCTCTCCCGCCTCCTTTTTTTCTTCGCCTATGCTTATTTGCCGGTAATGATATTTCTGATCATTGACAAAAGCACCCTTGCGAACATCCCTGCAGACACGGCAATCCGGATCGAGCACCGCGCTGGTGGTCAACCCCAACTCTTGCAGTGGTCTTACGGGTAAGAACTGGGATGAATTATACCAAAAGTTCAAGAGGATTTTCGGTAGCGATGTAAAGGCTACTTTTAGCGAAAGGCCAGGTCATGGGACTGAAATCGCCAGAAATCTGTTAAGGAGAGGTTTTTCCAGAATAGTGGCCATAGGGGGCGACGGCACTATCAACGAAGTGGTTAATGGTTTCTTTGAAGAGAGCTCCGGTATTCACAGTGGGCGAAGGTTGAAAATCCCAAGTCCCATTAACCCTGATGCCATCATGGGAGTAGTTCCGTGCGGAACAAGGAATGTACTCGTTAAGTCGCTCGACCTGCCAGATGGAATCGTAGAGTGCTGCCGCAATTTTGTGGGTGGAACACCCACCAGGGTTGACGTGATCGCCGTTTCTGCAACGGATCCGGAGACTGGCACCAGACTCCCTCCGCGTATACTGTTAAATGCTGCCGAGATTGGGTTTCCGGCTGAGCTAATTGCAAGGTCCAAGAAAATCAGGAGCAAGGTGAAGAGCAGAACGGTTTCCACTGTGGCTGCCATTGTGGCAACAATTCCGGGCTACGAAAGTAACCTGTGCGAGTTCTTTATAGATGGACGCAAAAAGACGATGAGCATGACGATGGGAGTTGTCGCCAATGGGAGGTTTCTCGGAGGCGGATTCAGGGCTGCTCCTGACGCCAAGGTGGACGACGGCCTAATGGATCTTGTGGTCATGAAGGATTCTGGAAGCTTCAAGATGCTCGACGAGCTTGTAAATGTCAAGAATGGTAGCTATGGCGAAGAAGACAATATCCTGTATTCCAAGGCCAGAAAGTTATTGATAAAGCCAAAGGAACGGGAGGTGAGGGTGACTGTGGACGGCGAGCCAATAGGCATTCTCCCTGCGGCGTTTCAAATCCTGCCACAGGCGCTAAACGTCGTCGTTTAGACCAGATTCAGTCAATGAGTAAGTCAGTCTTTGTCTATTTCGACCTGTTCCAGGCGCTCAAGAGCCTGGACGATTTCATTCTGCAGTTGCTCTATCGTCTTTTCGTCTGACTTTTGCTTGGGATCTACAGGCGTAGCGGCCTTTTGGACTGTCGTGGTTTCGGCAATTATCTTCTGGACGCGCTGGTCGGAGGCTACGTCAAAGGTGGCCCCAGACTTTGAGAGCTGCTGTAATTTCAAGTCAAGCGCCGCAATCCGGTCCTCGATTACTTTTGCAAGGCCATCGCGCATTTCTACGATTTCCAAGTAATCTGCAGCTGGTTGCAGCCCCTGTATCTTTTGGTTTAGAGAATCGAGCTGTTGCTTGTACTTTAGCAAGAGCCTGTCACGCTCCAGCCGGTCAATTCGTCCCTGTTGCGAAGCCTCATAGACTCGGGTTATTGCCTCGGATGCAAGAGTCTTTTCGAACAGCAATGACACGAGTTCGGTTCGTATGGATCCGGCAGTGGGTTTTTGGAGAGGCTGAGGTGGAGCGCTGTTGCCCGGCCGTGACTTTGACAGCTTGTTTAAGAATGCTGCAGAAATGGCTCCTGCGACAGAAGAGCCTGCAATGACCGCGATTTCTATTGACAAGGCAACCACCTACCACTTAGAGTTTCAACAATGGTGACAGAAAAGGTTTCTGTTGGTACCATTACCGCCAGGTGCTAGATGACCTGTCGTTTTATCCAATCGTACTTGCGGATTCGCGGCTCTGGATAACCACATTTTGAGCACTGTTTACCTCGCTTGTGGAACGAGTTGTGCCCGCATCTTCTGCATCTAATGTGTGTCTTCTTGCGGGTGAACTTGCCCATCGAAGTGGTGCCTTTTGTCATGTCCTAATGCTATACTCCTTTATTTTGGGGGAGGCGAGATAATGACCACGTTGTC
>DATEIL010000041.1:0-7178 GCA_035279085.1 Nitrososphaera sp. | reverse complement strand
TTGGCAATTTCGTGGTAAACAAGAACATCAAGAAGACATTTTCAGTGACTGACCACGTGGGTGCTGCTTGCGCTGGCATGGTTGCAGACATGCAAGTTCTTGTCAGGCAGGTTGAAGCCCTTGCAAAGATTCGCAGACTAGAAACCAGACGCGAAGTTCCTCCAAACTCTGTTGCGAAACTAATGTCCGTGATAATGTTTGAGCGCCGATACTTCCCACTGCTGACCCAAGTGATTGTGGGCGGCATTGATTCAAAACCTGAAATCTACACCCTAGATCCGCTTGGTTCAGTGCTTCCTGACGACTATGCAGCCGTGGGTACAGGGGCGGAAATGGCTCTTGGTGTTATGGATGCAGAGTTCAAGGCAAACATGACGGAAGAAAAGGCAAGAGAGCTAGCAGTAAGGGCCATCAAGTCCGCGATTCAGCGCGATGCTGCCAGCGGCGATGGGATTGATGTCCTCTTTGTGACAAAGGACGGACATAGGGAAGAAGCGATCCCGTACAAGAATGCCTAAATCTGCTTGAACCCTTCCCACATTTTGTCGCTGATGTAGTGCAGGGTTTCGACGACATATCCCTTTTCCATTAATTTCGCTGTTTCGCTATCCTCCAGCGCAAGACCAGATGCCAGCACCTTCCCGTGGACCAGATCCTTGACAAGGACGACATCGCCTTTCTTGAAGGAATCAAAATTCTTTATTCCCGGCCGCATTACTTTGGCACCGTTGCAAACGAACCTGACTGCCCCCATGTCAACTGTTACAGAAGGGAATTTTCCCAGCACGTGCGGTTCTGCTCCAACAAACGGCAGGATGACTTTTTTGTCGTCTCCGATCTCGACGCCGACTACTTTCTCGTTTGCTACGAGTAGACGCCTTCCTTCCTCGACTTCATGCACAGTAATGCTCTTAACAGTGGGTATGGCCCCCTGAGGCCAGGTAGATGTAAGCCTCTCAAGAAGGTCCGAAGTCTCCCTCTTTGAAAGAACGAATGTTTTCAGTCTGCGTTCACTGTAACTTCTAGCATGTTCAGAGATAATTAATCTGTTCTCTTGCCCAGCTCAAAGGCTTTATTCAAGTTGCGCTATTTCGATTGACAATGCAATACCAGATCATGAAGGAGCCTATGGCATTACTGGATGTCCAACTGACTGCGGGAGAAAAAATAACTGCGGAATCGGGTGCCATGGTCTACATAAAGGGCGATATTGAAATTAAGACGAGGACCCGAGAGGGCGGGCTATTGAAGAAGCTGAAGGTCACTGCACTTGGTGGAGAGTCTTTCTTTGTCAATGATTACATAGCGCAAAGCGACGCGTCAATAGGACTTACGGGACCGCCTCTTGGTGATATCATAAGGGTTCAGATACAAAATAGCTCTGGATATATCGTGCAGTCCGGTTCATACGTCGCGTCCACTCCAGGCGTGCTGCTGGACACTCAGTGGCAGGGTTTTTCAAAGGGGATTTTCGGCAGTGAGTTTTTCATGCTAAAGGCTACAGGTGAAGGCGACCTCTTTCTCAATGCTTACGGTGGCCTAGTCGAAAAGAGGCTTGGACAGGGAGAACGACTCCTGCTCGATAATTATCACCTAGTAGCATTGAGCGAAGATGCCAAATACAGAGTCATCAAAGTCGGCGGGCTAAAGACAACCATTCTTGGAGGGGAGGGATTGGCAACAGAAATCACAGGCCCTGGAACTGTATTTTTCCAAACAAAGAATCTTCGGGAGTTTATTGACCTGCTTGGATTAAGCCAGAGGACAGAGACCACAGGATCCTCCGGTGTGTCATTTGGAGGCTTTAGGATTGGATAAAACTACGCGTTAGTGTGTGTTATTATCTGCCAGCACTCCAGGCAAAAGTCGCCGTCTGCCTGGAATATTTCTGCTGGCCGCTTCTGACAACGGCTGCAGAGGGCCTCCAGTCCTCCTGAAAGTTCTTGTTCATCTTCCTCTTTCTTATCCAAAATCTGCAAGGTGGATGTATAGAATTTTTGCATTAGCAGCATATTTAAAGCTATTATTGCACTGCAGAATAATTCTACCCGATCCAATAGTGTCTAATGCGGCGGTAGGTGCCACGATGTTCAGATTACAGCGAAAAGGTATCCAAAAAAGCCTATTTTAGCGCTCAAATACTGTGTCCCTAATCTCGATGAGATCGCGGAGCAATGCAGAAGCCGTCTCCATGCCTCCCGCCCCTCTTCCAATGATGGTTTGCTGGCCGGTGTGCTCGGATGAAAAAGTCACGGCATTAAGGGTGCCGTTCACACATATTGGATCCGTCTTGGACACTTCCGTGGGGGCCACTTCGAGCTTTTTTCCGTCGCAGCTGGCGATGAGCTTTATCGCATTTCCAGCACTGGCGGCTTTTTTTACTTCGGGAGACTTTACACCGGTAATGCCCGTCCTTTTTACGTCCTTCATGGTGACCTTCATCCCCATCACCCAATTTGCCATTATCACCAGTTTTGCAGCCGCATCGTATCCATCTAGGTCAAGAGCAGGGTTTGCCTCAGCATAGCCCTTCGCCTTGGCATCTTCGAGAGATTTTTCATATGTCAGACCTTCCGTCATCTTGCTCAGTATGTAATTGGTAGTCCCGTTAAGTATTCCCTGAAAGGAAATTATCCTGTCGCCCTTCAAGCATCTTTTCGCAAACTCTAGGATAGGGGTGCCGCCTCCGACAGTTCCGCTGAATCTGAACATTACGCCGTTGTAATTGGCAAGCTCTATCAACGAGGGGAAAGCCAGGGCGAGCGGGCCCTTGTTTACCGTGATGACATGCTTGCCGGTCCTCATCGCAGAAATTATGTGGGATGTTCCAGGCTCGGCGGTTGACAGATCTGTAGGCAGGCATTCCAAAACGACTTCGGCATCGAGATTTTCTATCAGCTGCAATGGATTGAATCGCGTGGCAGCTTTGTCATATGCTCCCACCGTGTTCTTGAGTTTCTTTACTTCGAGTAGCCTTTTGAGGTCCAGTCCAGCGGGTGCCACAGCAGAGCCGCCATTATCGACACATGCCACGATGCGCGGTTTTATTCCGTACTGGCCGTACAGATCCGCAGAACGAGAAAGAATCAGTTTTGCAAAGCTCTGTCCCACTACGCCAAATCCTGCCATGATTATTCGCAATCTAGATGCCGCCAGCTTTAACACAAAGCGGGCTTCTTAATAAAACTAGGCGTGATGATGGGTGTACGGTGTACGTCCTGCTGCCACCGGAAGCTCAATGATCGGCAAGGGTTGATGATTTTATGCTGGTTGTGGCGTTCCAAAGAGGAAGAAACTGAAACGAAGACAGGGCTATGCGAGTCATGGTCGCCCCATGTGGATTTGTGCAAAAAGCCAGCTACTTGCGCAGGTCAGATTCAGCGCAACAACGTAGTGCGTTTTTCCCATCCCTCCGCGGATAGGCCGGGGCGGTCATTGCGAACGAATTTTAGCCACCCAATAATTATATGCCAACGGGCAGGCAGCGAACCATTGTTTGATATTGTCGTAACACTGACCCTGCTTGTGGCCGTTGGACTCGGCGCCGGAACCTTGGGGGCAATGCTGGGCGTCGGCGGCGGAATCATCATGGTTCCGGCTCTGACATTGTTTGGCATTACGCCGTCTCAGATCGCAAGCACCAGCCTCTTTGCGGTCACCTCCACGAGCGTGTCTTCGACCGTAGAGTACTCTCGACAAAAGAAAATAGACTATAGGCTTGGAATTCTCATGGCCGCAATGGCAGTTCCGGGAGCAGTGCTTGGTGCATTCCTCTCGTCAGGCCTTTCGGGCGAGTTGTTCCGGCTATATTTTGGAATCCTACTGATACTCGCGGGACTATACATACTGTACAAGAATTCTCTACTAAAAAAAGGCGGCCGCCGAGCCGCCAGGTTGGCGCCCTACCACTATCTTGCTGTTTCAGCGGCAAGTGTCGCAGCAGGCATTATTTCCAGCCTATTTGGCATTGGCGGCGGGGTAATTTTCGTGCCTTTGATGCTCCTCGTTCTGGGAATAGGAATGCACAGAGCCGCAGCAACATCTCAGATGACCTTGATGGTGACTTCGATTGCAGGGGTTCTTACCCATGTCGCGTTAGGACACCCTGATTATCTGTTCGCGATTGCGCTGTCGGCAGGCGCGTTTGCCGGCGGTCAAATCGGCGCCAGGTTGTCAAAGTCGGCAAAGGATGCCTTGCTTCAGAGGATTCTAGGTGTAATCCTCATCGCAGTCGGAGGCAAACTGACGCTTGACTGGCTTTTTTCGAGATGACTATGGGGCTCTGGCTTCGTCAATGTAAAAGATTGACTCATTCCCTTTTAGTTCCGCGCCTGCAACCAGATCTCTTATTGATTTATCCAAGACTTCCGAGTTTGGTTCTGAACCTTCGCTGTTGCCCGGCAGGATCAGATAGAGCCTCATATTGGAACCCAAAACGTCACCCAATTCCTGGTTGATAGTTGCAGTATACGGTCGGAGTGCGCCGCGGAACACGTCTGACCGGGCTCTTACAGTACCGGAGATCTTTTTGCCCACCGGGGCATCGGGGCCTACGATGACGACAAATCCATTTGAGCCCTTGTACTTTGAAGGCTCGTTCACCGCACCTTCCGGGGCCATGGCATTGACCGCCTCTTTTACCAAAAGCCCGGGTATGTAGACAAAGTTTTCGACCAGTGCGTCCCACTGCTTTCTTGTGAGTGAGCTTAGCGGGGTATTGTAGTCGTAGTCGCCGGTGAAATGTACAAGACCATCTATCCTGCCAAATTTAGTACATGCCGTGTTCAAAATCCTCTTGACCGAGCCTTCATCAAGGAGATCGATTGCGTGGCTGTGGAATTCTGCATACTCTTTCATATCTGACTGGTTACGCGGGAGTACGATGACCTGTTTGGCTCCTGCGGATTGAATAGACCTTGCCAGCCGCTGGACTCTGCGGATGTCCTTTTCCGCGCTCGAACTAGTAGTAACCACGACAACCTTGTCTTTGAGGGCTGAAGGGTCACTGGATTGGACAGCAGTTCCCACGATGGGCTTTACCGGATAGAAGACCCTGTCATTGGGGATTACTCTACCATTGATAAGTTTGCTGATTTTTTCATCACACAGATTCGTGACCATGTCGGCCACATCTTCCTGCGTCAGGAATTGACCATCCACAATCATCTTGCTTGTGTTGTTCTGTATCTTCTCGGCGATCTCTTGTATTTTTGCAAGCGCTCCGGACACCGTGTCAGTCATGCTCTTGATATCATCCTCTGACTCTTGCTTTCTTGTCTTGCAGATGTTCACAGCAACTTGATGCACTCCCTTGGATACTGCGTCCTGGGGCTCACCGAGCAGGGGCAGCGCGTCTGCAGTCACCATCTCGACTTCCGTGGGGCTTAACCCGGGATAGCCTCCGATTCGCAAGAATTCCGCTGCGGCTTTCGGATAGACTGTCTTGTAAATTCGGTCCGAGTGAACCGGACCGGGATTTGTAGATATTGACCTGATGCCCTTTTCAGCCAGTTCCCATGCCAACGCCTCCGCAAGCCTGTTTTTTGCGCCCTGAGCCGCAGTGTAAGGGGTCCTAAACCGGTATGGGCGTTGTTCATATCTGTTCTCCTCCGTGAAAAAAGTTGCGATTGTTATCAGCTTGTCTCCCGTTTCCATGGCACCAAGGCCTGCCCGGGATGTCCAGAATGTGCCTGTAAGGTGGATAGCTACTGCCTCCCTAAACTCCTTTACACCAGCATTTGTAAAAGTCTTAACCGGACCGGAAACACCTGCGTTATTGACGATGATGTCTGCCTTGCCCAAATCCTGTTGCAAGGCTTCAAACATGCCATTGATGCCGGATTCATCAGCAACGTCTACGCCAGGAAATGAAACGACCTTGCCAGATGAGCCGACTGAAGCCATAACTCCACGCAGCATTTCAGATGTCTGATCGAGAGGCTCTTTTCTCCTGCCCATTATGACAATATTGGCACCATATTCTGCAAATTTTTTTGCGATTGCTTGACCTATTCCGGTTCCGCTGCCGGTGACGACTACTGTTTTACCGTTAAATTTTAAATTTGACACGGGGTCTGACTTGTCCACAGATTCGCCACCGATGGAGGACTATTAAAGCTAACTTTAACTCGAAATTGAGCTGATTGCAATCAATGATAGCGCTATTTTTTTGCGCCCTTTGCTGGCAGCTTTTGGCGGATATGCATCCCAATCCTGTCCGCGATTTCAAACATCGTTTCATTGAAACCAAGCCTGTCTTCATGGATCCACTTGGCATAGATTCTGATGTGATCGTCTTGGGGATCAATGCGTACTTCGCCTTCCTTCAGCAAGACTTCCTTTAGCATTTCAGTCAGTTTCTGGTCTTCCTGAAGCTCCTCTGCAAACCTGCCGGCGCCTGTCCATTTGATGCCAATGACCTGCTTGTTTCTAAATCGTCCCTTTGTTAAGGGTTCACAGCGGGCCAAGAGGTTATGGTTGTCCTGATCTTCTGCTTCAATGATGTAGTGGACCTGATAATATTGCAAGCCGCCGTATGGAAGAGGCGCAGGGTCTGGGTGTCTCATGTTGGTCAATTCCGCTGGATTACTTGCACATAGTCTACATTTCTCGCTCTTACTTTGATAAGACCCTTGTTGGTCGTTATCTTGGAACTAAGTGCAAACATGTGACTATAAACCGGTGTCCTCTCGAGCGGATGCGACCCAATGGGTAGGGATTCGCATTGGATACCACTCTTCTTCATTTGTTCTGCCAAGATCTCATTCAGATCGGACTTTCGCACAACAGCAGGCTCAATGTCTCCATGGCCGTGCTCCTCCAATTTCTTGTGCTCCACAAAGATGTAGGAAAAACTAGCCACAAATAAATTCTACTAAAGGCATGTTGATTGCAAATGTTCCATGGACAGCTCATTGACTCAGCAGTGACATAACAGAGCGGGGTGAATAATGAGCCTCGCCTCATTCTTCAGAATTGGCCTAGCATGGCTCGCGAAGTGAAGGGATTACTAGTTGCCAAGTCTACTATTATTGATGTAATGTCAGTTCTGGTGGCTGCGTGCCTAGAAGATATCAACAATGCACAGCCATTGACTTGGAGAAATGGAACTTTCGGATCCGCCAATTTCAGCACTGTATCGCTCTCAGAATTCACAATTGCGATCCTTGATGCTTTTT
>DATEIL010000040.1:0-2298 GCA_035279085.1 Nitrososphaera sp. | reverse complement strand
GATGGATGGATGCCGAAATGCCGGGCCAGCTTCTTTACAAGCTCTGCATTGGCCTTGCCGCGCTCGGGGGCCGATTCTATGGAAACAGTGATCTCGCTTCCGTCTACCACCAAGCGCCCGTCAGAGCTGAATTTTACGTTTACGTTATAGCGCATAAGGCCAGAAAATAACACACAGGACTCATTTGAAAACCTTTTATTGGCGATAACCAAATAGTGTCCAAGTTGACAAGCTTTTGTCCTGAGTGCGGTGGAGAACTAAAGTTCGACTTGACCAGCAAGAATTTCATCTGCAAAAGCTGCGGCCTCTTTGCGTCAAGGGAAAAGATAGATGAACTTCGCGACAAGGCTGCGAGATCAGGCGAAGATCCGCACAGAAAGCACCGCGACGACTATTTGGACTGGTGGCAGTCGTCAAAGAAGGACAAGCAGCAAAAATAGTATCAACCTATTATTCAGCAATAATTAATTCTTCTATCTACAATAATAACAGATCAAGTAGCGGCCGCCGTCCTGTCTGCGATGTCTTTTGCGAGCGGGACAGACTGTTCCTCTTTTACCGTCCTTAATACCGTCATGAGCTCTGCGTCGCTAATCTGGGGGAGCTGTCTGACCTTGTTGACAATGATGTCCCTCATCTCCTCAAGGCTTCGTGCGCGTATCTTGAGCAGGATGTCAAACCTCCCATGGATCTCGTGAACCTCCAGTATCTCCTCCTGCTTTGAGAGGAAGGCGACCAGCTCGTCAGCGCAGCCTTGCCGTATGTTTATGCCCATAAACGCAAGGTGGCTGTATCCAAGCATCCTGCTGTCAGTTGCAATAGTAAAGCCCTTGATTATTCCAGAGGCAACCAGCCTCTTTACGCGCATGTGCACGGTTGCGTCAGAAATTTCAAGCTCTTTGGCTATTTCCACAAACGGCTTAGAAGCATCCCTGCTGAGGATGTCAAGTATCCTCAGATTGGTTTCGTCCAGCAGGTCAGAAGGAAACAGCAATACAATGACGATACAAACTTTCGATTTAATAACAATTCACACTCGAATGATTAATAACTCTTGCAGCCGGAACAAGCTTTTGTGATCTGCACAAAGTGTGCCAAAGGCCCTAGCATATTTTACAGGGCATATTCTGGAGAATACCTGTGCAGAAATTGCTTTTTCCGGTCAATCGAGGACAAGACTTCAAGGACGATATCCAAATTCTCGATGCTTAGCCGCGGCGAGACTGTTGCAGTAGGTGTCTCCGGCGGAAAGGACAGCCTTTCCCTTCTCTACGTCCTGAAAAAGCTGTTTGAACGCCATGATAACGGCAGCAGGCTTGTGGCCGTCACGATAGACGAGGGAATAAAGGGATACCGCGACGAATCCCTGCAAATTGTCAGTGACTTTTGCTCCCAGCTCGGTGTAGAGTCTACGGTTCTCGACTACAAGAGCCTTTTTGGAGTTGACATGGACGAGGCAATGACTCTGAGGCCATCGGAAAAGATGTCCTCATGTTCCATGTGCGGGACCTTCAGGAGAAGGGCCATTGATCTTGCAGCAGAGAGGGTCGGCGCAGATGTCGTGGCCACGGCACACAATCTGGACGACCAAGTCCAGACATTTATGATAAACCTTCTTGCCGGCGACGCCGAACGGATTGGGTGGACGTATCCGGAGCCTATTGAATATGATAATGGGAACAGGCTGAAAAAGATAAAGCCGTTCACAGAGATTTACGAATACGAGATCGCATTCTACGCGATGCAGCGTGAGATCCCGTTCCAGTCAGAGGAATGCCCTTACATGAATGAAAGCATCCGGTCAGAACTCCGAGCCTTTTTCAATGGATTGGAGAAGAACCACCCGGGTCTGAAGTACAATACGCATAACACCATGCTAAAGGTCTCAAAGGTCATGCGCGATTCTCTTACGCCTGGTAGCAGCGATGGCGGGAGAAAATGCACTGTCTGCACCCGGGATTCCAGCGGCAGCGTGTGCTCTGTGTGCAAACTTGTCGGCGCGCTTTCATCCAACACGCAAATATAGCCATAACACCGAACACTATGCGGAGGCAGGGAGGATCGGGGTGCCAGCCGTACCCCACATCGGAAATCGGCTTTATGCCGGGATCAGTAACCGCCGGGTAAATCCGCCGACAGGATCTTCCCGCTTGCCTAGCTGAAATGAAATTACGCCGTGTCGGATGGGTGTGAGCGGCGCACCACGCGAAGGCGGGGTTGCCGACCGCGAACTGTCGAAATGGGTGAGGTCCGGGAGGGAGCAATCCTAAGGCAGCATGTCCATGCTAGCACGTCTAC
>DATEIL010000039.1:0-15181 GCA_035279085.1 Nitrososphaera sp. | reverse complement strand
CAAGCGACGCCCCTCAGACGCTGGAGGCGCTTGACAGAATCGGTATAGAAATGGGTTTCATTGCCAACCAGTCGGAAGACATCGTGGATATCATGGAAAAGTCGGGGCTGATGCAGTTCTTCAAGGTCAGGATCATTTCTGACTCTGTCAAATTTTCAAAGCCCGATCCAAGGATTTTCCAGCTCGCCCTAGAAGGTGCGGCAAGGCCGGCAGGGGAATGCATCATGGTTGGAGACCGGCTGGACACCGACATCTGCCCTGCGAAATCTCTGGGCATGAAGACAGTAAGGTATACAAACTCGCTATTTTCGCTGCAGGCGCCGCTGCAAGAGTGTGAGCAAGCCGACTACTCTGCAGCACGATTGACAGAAATTCCCGGCATTGTCGAAAGGGTTATCTCTTCATGGCGCAAATAGATATGCCAGAGTAGGATGGCCAGATTGCTTTTTCTTCTATCTTTATGGAAGGTTATCAAGAATACTCACAGGCGCCGTTCCAACAGGGCGCTCCATGTGGCCGGGAGCCCCCTTTATGCTTCAGGGGTTGCTATTCTAATTGCCAATCTCGCTGGATATGGAGCCGCTCATTCTGCTACGAGCGCCCCAAATCCTGTACTGGGAATCCTCTTACTGCTTGCCGGGATTGGAATGTTTACGCTTGGCCACAAGATTGAGGGGAACTTGGGGTCGATAACTCCCGTCCTTGCGTCCCGCCTAGTCTTGAGGAACACGAGACGATATTTCGCTGCACACAGAATCCATGTCAGTGCTCCCTGAGCTTGGACGGTTGCGGAACATCGAGTGGACCGGCCCAGCCCCGTCGCCGGCGCGCCGGGGAATGATGTGGACGTGGACGTGCGGTATTTCCTGACCTGCTTCCCTTCCATTGTGCACTGCGATTGTTGTCGCAGGCGCGCCGGTAGCCCCCTCTACCGCCCCCGCGACTTTGCATGCCATCTCAAAGACCCGGTGAACTGCATTCTTTTCCAGCTGCTGCACCTTGGCGCTGTGTCTTTTGCTAATGACCAGCGCATGGCCGACGGCTAGTGGAAATGCGTCAAGGACGGCCAGGGCTTCATCATTCTGCGCGATTATTTTTGCGGGTATCTTGCCGGACAATATCCTGCAAAATACACACTCTAGATCGACAACCATGTTCGTGTATGTGTATATGTCAGCAGCCTATATTTGCTATATTAACGTCGTTAGGGCGCCTGCTGGGGCGAGACCGGCGCAGCCAGGAGCCTGTCCAATCTTGCCTTTGAAGCAACATAGTCTTCAGGTTTGAGCATGCTGCCAAAGCTCACAGAGACTGGACCCTTCTTTGCCACACTCCCTATTTTTTCTGGAGAAAAGTTGTGCTTGCGAAGCTCTTCGACGATCAGGTCTGCGACCGGCGCTGCCGCAACAAGCAGGTGACAGCCGTTCAGCGACGCAGTTGCGTTTTCCACCAGGAATTCCTTTGTGGCAAACCTTGCCATGTCTTCATGCCTCAGTGGCAGGCCGGTTATCGCCAGCTGTGCATTTGCAAGCCCTGCGAGGTTGTTTAGCGAAAGTACCCCTCTTGCACCCACGGGATATGCTGCCGCAACGTGCAAGCTGCTATCAAACGGCGATCCAAAGTCCGGAGAATACTTTGCGATAATCTTGCCCAGAGCAAAGTGAGGCTCTGAAAGGTTCTTGACCGCTTCATCTTTGGCTTTTGTCAATGATTCAAAGGAAATACCTGCTGATTCGTATTTGGCAACGGTTTTTTCAGGGTCCATGCGGGCAAGGGTGTAGAGGCTCAGCGCCGGCAGGCCGCCAAACTGGTTTGTCACAACTATCTCCATTCCCTCCTGAATCTGGTCATACCTTGTGGGAAGCTCCTTCGGAGTGGTAGCCATCGCAGTCGTGCCGTAGAACAAGCTGTTCACCTTGAGCGAGCTATAGTCCTCCATTGCCAGATTGTAGCGAGAAGTATATGCATCGAGGTTTGAGCGTATGCGGTCAAGAATTTCTTCCGACGGCGCGTCGTAAATCGGAAAGAGCTTAAACGAAGACGGCACACCGCACCCAAGCAGGTTCAGGGTGTCAATTGCTGATGTCATTGCGATACTGCTGTGCACATCCGCATCGGGGTCCCTTGTGATATCTGTCGCCTGGGTAGCCGCGGTGACGGCCGGCATAAAGCCTACCTTATCTCCCCTGTGGAGCCCGATGTAGTCAAACATGGCAAACTGGGCCTGAGCATGCTCCGTCAGCATTGCAGAGCTGCAAGCAGCGGCAACTTTGGCGCTAAAGGACTTGAGAAACGTATCCAGCAAGGCAGATAGCGCCGGCTTGCTTTCGGCTGTCCCCGAATGTATCCTGAATACCGCAAGGGCTCGCTTTACTTCCAGCCCCTTGTCCGGCGCCGGCTCTTGCAGTCGGTATACGCGCCTTGTTAGCTCGGGATTTTTGCCATCTATATGGTAGAATGAATCAAACCAGGAAGGCGAGATCTTGATACTATTTTTCTTCACATCTTCGAGGGCATCGCGGAATAGGAGCTCGTCAATTTCATTTCCACAGGTGGAAATCCATCTAATCGGGTCAAAGCCTAGCTTCCTGTACTTATCCACATGATCCCAAAAATTGTCAAGCAACCCCAATCTCTCCCAGCAATCTCTACATGGTCAGCAGAGTATTTTCATATTATATAGAAGGATACGGCGGATTAAAAGCACAATATCCACTAAAGACTGCTTTTAACACCATACTTTCTATATTCCCCAGACTAGGTATCCTGCGCTTAAGATATAAGGTTTTTCCATTTATGTAATTAACATAAGAAAAAAGCGCTGATTTTTGAATTTATTACATCTTCAAACTTAACTTGCGGCAGAGCGGAAGGAAAAATGACTAGCCAAGGTGGTTGTCAAATGGTCGTTGGATTTCTTTCCCCTCCCTCTCCGCGAAATCATCTGAGCTAGGTTCAAGACACGAGGAGTATCTAATGGATTCTACAGTCGGAACCTCCCTGCCACTACTCACCGGCCCGAGGCAACTTAGTTCCATATGGGTTTCGCCCGATTCGTTCATTTCTACGCTTAACTGCAAGGTCTTTCTTACCACAAACGAGCTAGTTTGTTGATTCGGATCTTCATATCCCCACATCCTAGACACTACAAACGTTACCAAAATGTTATTTCCTTGATGTCTTGCACTTTCAAAAACATGTGAATTTCCCGCCCTTTCGTAGAACGCTTGGACTTCGGGAAGCGATCCCACACGGTTAAGGATTTCTTCGTTTGATAATGTGAAAACCGACGTTGCATAAGAAGCGAAAAGGATGATAATTGTGACACCCACGGCAAGCCCCGCGATTGCAGGAACGGCTATTCCCGAACCCACTTCATCATGCCTCCAAGCTGCGAACTTGTTGGTTTTTTGACAATCCAAATGTGGAGGATTATTACTTGTTAATAAACAACCTTTTGCAACTTGACCGCATACACGTAATAATGCCGATCTTGCCTCTCTCAGAGCGACTTTGATTGTGCTTGGTCCTATAATACATACAGGCATACGCACACGCACATGCATAGGCACACTACCTACACAATCTATGATGGCTCAGGGAACAAATATTATAAGGACTTGACCCTCAAAAATCATAGATACATGGAATTGTCAAGACCCACTCCTTTGCAATTAGAGCAACTGGCAGAGGAATTTGAGAGCAAGACGGCCCAGCAGGTTTTGAAATGGGCTCTTGATACTTATGACGGCAAGATTTCCCTGGCATCGAGTTTTGGCGCAGAGGATGTCGTCATAATTGACATGCTGTACAAGATTGACCGCAGCAAGACTAAGGTATTCACCCTGGATACTGGCCGTCTTAACCAAGAGACTTATGACGTGATGGACGCGATCCGGGCCAGATATGGCATCCAGATCGACGTATACTTTCCGGATCAGTTTGAAATTGAGGAGATGGTGAAGACTCGCGGAATGAACCTGATGTATGAGAGCGTGGAGAACCGCAAGCTCTGCTGCGAAATAAGGAAGGTACGACCTCTCAACAGGGCACTCATGAAACTCGATGGCTGGATCACCGGCCTTCGAAGAGATCAGGTGTCTACAAGAGCTTCAACGAAGAAGGTTGAGATAGACGGCTCGCATGGTGGCATCATCAAGGTAAGCCCCTTGGCCGACTGGACTTCTGAAATGGTCTGGGATTACATAAAGGAGAATAACATACCGTACAACAGGCTGCATGATGCAGGATATCCGAGTATAGGCTGCGAGCCGTGCACACGGGCTATTGGTCCCGGTGAGGACCCGCGTTCTGGCAGGTGGTGGTGGGAAAATGCATCACCCAAAGAATGCGGAATTCATTTTGATACGCGGGTCAGGAAATCGAGGGCGGACTGATAGAAATTGACAGGCACTAGTTCCATACCTCTGCCGCATGGAGGCAAGCTTGTAAATAGAATCGTTGCACGGGCAATAGACGACGGCATGTATACCGTCCAGGTGAGCCCCGATCTTCGGAACGACATTGAAAATATTGCCGACGGCATTTTCAGCCCCCTTGAGGGTTTTCTCGGCCAGGAAGACTTTGAGAGCGTCGTCCGGACGGGCAGACTGAAGAACGGGCTTCCGTGGACCGTTCCCATAGTGCTGGATGTTGACGAGGAGACCGGCTCAAAGATGAAGGATTCTGGCCAAGTCGCTCTCGCTACGGGGAATGAACGGTTTGCGACGCTAAATGTCGAGGAAGTCTATACATTCAACAGGCTAGAGAGTGCCAAGCAGGTCTATGGCACTGACGAAACAAAGCACCCCGGTGTCGACAAGATGGTGAACATGAAGCCCAAGCTTGTCGGGGGCCGTATCGAAGTCACAACGAGAATAGAGTCACCACTCCGGAAATACCGGAAAACTGCGTCTCAGATGAGGGAAGAAATCTCGGCAAAAGGCTGGAAAACCGTAGTCGGCTTCCAGACGAGAAACGTGCCCCACGTTGCACACGAGATGCTACAAAAAGCTGCCCTCAACCTGTTTGATGGCCTGCTGCTAAGCCCGCTTATTGGCAAGAAAAAGCAGGGTGACTTTAAGGATGAGGTGATCCTTGCGGCATACGAGACACTTATCAAAAACTACTACCCGCCAGAGAGGGTGCTGTTTGTGACGCTCCATACCGAGATGCGATACGCAGGCCCAAAGGAAGCAATCCACCATGCGAGAATGAGGAAGAACTTTGGCTGCTCGCACTTTATAGTCGGACGGGACCATGCCGGAGTGGGGAGCTACTACCATCCGTTTGCATCCCATGAGATATTCAAGAACTATCCCGACCTGGGCATCCAGCCTGTATTCTTCCCCGCATTCTACTTTTGCAAAAAGTGCCTGGGCTTTGCAAACGAGAGGAACTGCCCCCACGGTGCAGAGTTCAGGGAGGAACTTTCAGGCACCAAGATGAGAAAGATGGTAGGCTCCGGTGAAATGCCGCCGGAACATCTTATGAGGCCCGAGATAGCCCAGCTGATAGTCTCATTCCAGGATCCATTCGTGTCGTAAAACAAAAAACTTGCTAGAGCATAAATAAAATCCGGATTCGATAGAGATCTGGTAGAGTAGAGTATTAGACTTGCTGACTGATTTCGAGCTGGTCAGGGTGGCCTTGGGCCTGGCCATGTTTGGGTGCGCCTGTTATTTCGACCTGAGGAACAGGTCAGTCAGCGACCTGCTCTGGATTGCCTTTGCCGCAGCAGCGGGCATTGTCTACATTTTTGATTTTCCATCGTCATGGAATGAAGGAGTAGCCACTCTAGCCTCAATGGGCCTGGCCGCTGGGATTTCCTTTGGGATATATCGGTCAGGGCTGTTTGGCGGCGCGGACATGCTGGCCATCATTGCATTCTCTGCCATAATGCCCCTCTACAGCGTCGGGCCATTTGTCACCCTGGATCCATCCGCATCCTCTTCCTTCCATCCGTTCGCGCCATTGATAGTGCTTACAAACGGCGTGATATTCTCGGTGGTGCAGGTCCTCGCAAACCTTGCCAGAAATACTGCAAACCGTCACCATCTGTTTGAGGGACTGCAACACGAGCCGGCGACCAGAAAGCTAGTAGCGATGCTGATAGGACACAGGTCGGGTAACCCCAAGTACGCCTTCCCAATTGAGAAGGTCGTCGGGGGCAGGCGAACATTTGACTTTGGCCTGACGCCTGCCGAAACTACAGAATATGAAACGAGAAAGGATGTCTGGGTCACGTCCGGAACGCCGTTTCTCATGTACATGGCGGCTGGATATGTGATGATGCTGGCAGCCGGAGACATCCTGTCTCTGGCCCTGAGCTCAGTCCTTTAGCAATCTTACTTTATAACAGGTTATCTAGTTACCAACTCTATTACATATATTTATATCAAAGAATTTGTTCTCATACTGCTGTGTCTCTCATAAACGCAAGGATAGACGACAAGCTCCTCAAGGAATTCCGCCACGTAGTCTACATAAAATATGGCCTGCGCAAGGGCGACCTGACAAAGGCGCTTGAAGAGGCCATCAAAGACTATGTTCAAAAGAATTCGGACTCTAAGGAGTCCCTGTAGGATTATTACTCACGTGTCTATAGCATGTAACATAGAGCTGTATACTCATACCATGTATAGACGTATGTCTTTATATTCATGCCCCCTAATAGCCATGACGGGATGGTTGCTTGGCAATCATAAACGCAAAGATCGACGACAAGCTGGTTAAGGAATTCCGCCACGTGATTTACAGCAGACACGGGCTCAAGAAGGGGGATTTCAAGAACGCCTTGGAAGAAGCGATGCTGGACTATATCCGCAAGTATTCAGAGCAGGACATGGCGGCATCCTCATCAGAGCAGGTGGCCGTACTCGCAGACGAGCCCCCCTCCGAGTAGAAGAAAAATTTATCTCGCTCACTCTTTCCCTCTCTCTCCTTGTCTGCTGTTGAAATTGCGGAACCTGTGGCACGCTAGAGACTCATAGTGGAGCTTTAGGTTGGGATGTCGTCACCATCTTGGTAGTCCTGTTCAGCTTGCTTTCTTGACCTCGAACGCCTGACAGGCTGCTCAACCTTGGGCTTCTTTATTCGATAGATAGCGCCTCCTCCTGCCCCTGCACCGACCGCGCCCACTATGCCAAAAAGGAGCCACTGGGGCAAAGTTGCGGGGACGTTTTCGACTTCAAAGGCGGTGTTCTTGACCCCCATGCTATAGCCGGCCTTCTCCGCAACGGCGGTGACCATTCCTCTGGTTTCCGCCCCTGTGGGGGTGTATTCAAACGTGACAATGCCGCCGGCGTCGGTGACACCTTCTGAGGGGACGGCAGTGGCATTTGGTCCAGGATTTATCCTTACCATGGCGCCGGGCACAGGCTTTGAATCAGAGTCGACCACCCGTACATTCATCGTTACGGGCTGCTTGTACTCGATTGATGGAGAGTTGTAGAATACCACCACGTTCAGGGGCTTCTGGAATTCCTTGAATACCATGGAGTTTGAGAGCCTTGTTGGCTTGAATCCATCTTTGAGCAGTGTGACATCAATTGCATAGCTCCCCGGCCTTGACGCTATCACATGGGCGGTTGCATCGTATGTGCCTGTCGCCGGGTTGAGCGTCGCAGCCTTATCCTCTTTGCTGACGACCTGAATCGTAGTTGGCAGGCCCCACAGGACGCTCGTGCCTTCATCTGTCTGGACTGTTATAGTGCCGGGCTGCGTCGCCATCAGCTCGCCTGCCTGGGCAAAGGCACCTGGGAGATCCGCGAGAACGGACACAAGGTCGGATGAGGTCGAGCGGATTCCATCGGCATATGCGGAGACCGTCAGGCTCTCCGCCTTGCCTGATGTTTCAACAGCAAAGGTTGCAAACGACTTGCCCTTTGCAATTATTACCGAAGGTACGCTGACCGTCCCTGCCCTGGGGGACGAAAGCATTATCGTAACGTCGTCCGAAGCTAGGAGCGGGTTGCCAAAGACATCTACTAGCTGAACAGTCCCTATCGGGTGGCTCTTGCTAAATCCAATTGTGCTGCCAAACGGGAACATGACCTTGCCCGTAATGCTGCTGTAAAATACGGTGTCAAAAGTACTCTGCACCTGCAGCACTGAATCGGCGTTGATCCCCACCGGTACTGCAGAAATGTCCGCTGTCTCTTCAATCGAAGAGAACTGGCCGCTGCTGATCTGCAGGCTTGCAAATGTAGTGTCAGGTGCGATTTCTGCGAGTTCATTCATCGGCTCAATCAGGTACTGGATGCCGGTCTCGGCCCGTGCCGGCCGTCCGTCAGAGTCCTGAGTCAATATGAATATGTCAGCAGATCCCTGCTGGTTAAAGTGGATCCTGTACTTGCCGTCCGCACCCATTCCTGCCGGAGAAAAGATCTTTGTCTGGACCGGCGTCAGGCTTCCGGTAATTGTCAGCGAGTTTGTATTGGATGCAGTGTTGCCAAGTGAAACTGATACATCGACTACCCCCGGCTGCCTTCCGCTCGATACCACTGCAGTTCCATACGAGCTTCCCGCGGTAATCGAACCTGGGTCAGTCACCCTGAGGGCTGTCAGGTCGGTGGTGACGACGTTAAGGTTGCCCTGGTTTACCGAATAGAGCAGTCCTGATTGGACAGGGTAGAGTTCACCTTCGTCAAGTTCGTCGATCGGATGAAAGTCACCTTCTGTAACCTCTCCATCGCCGTTGGTATCAGTTCCGTCGTCATCGTCGTCTTCAATGGCGTTGAGCTGGTATACCACTACTGAAGTCGCATCGCTCGGCATCCCAGTCGGGATTGTAAAGATGCTCAGCATCTTGTCACGCGCCTTGGCGCTGTTTGAAAGAAGAGGCTTTTCAAGAACCTCCAAGGTGTCGGTGCTTACTCCAAGTCCTGCAGCGGTTGCGCCTATCGTTACATTTGCCTGTGAAAAGAAGACCAGTGACTGCCGGAGGTGGTAGCCAAATTCGCCTTTCTTTATCACCGCCTGATTTTCATTGATGTTGTGCACCCCAGGTGAGCTTGCAAATAGCTCCAGCTTTATGTCTGCCGAGGCCACAGTGGGATTGCCGGAGGAATCAGTGAGCCCTACAAAGACATCGACGTTCTTTTCATTTACGCCCACTTTTTCGGGGAATACATAGAGTTTCAGTGACGCGGGCTGGGTCTGTGAAATAAGGATCGTTGAAACCGAGTCAAGGGCGGGGCTGGTCGTAAAAGCCTTGATAAAGGCGTTTCCAGATTTCTCTAGCGTCCTGACCGTTGCGACGCCATAATAGTCTCCCTTTTTGATGGTGACGCTGCTGGAGCTCAGCTTTACAAGCGACCTGTCGTAGTCAAAGATCACCGTGACATCTTCCGGAGCCTGCATGATCTCCCCGTTGTTCTGCAGGTAGACGGAGAACGGCATCTCAGACCCTATCTGCATTTTATTTGAGGCGAGGTTCAATACGAGCCCGATGTCATTTGGAATCTGGCTTCCGGCCTCGACTACCTTGAGGGTCTTTGTGACTATCTGGTTGCCAAAGAATGCAGAAATTTCAGACTCGCCTACCAGATCTGAGACAGAAACGCTGAACTGGGCATAGTCACTGCCTTTTGTAATGACTACCTTGGACGGAACAGTGGCGATGTTGAGGCTACGTGAATTGAGCTCTATTTCGAGATCCCGCGGGGCCAGCATAGGCTCGCCGGTAGCGTTTGAGACAAGCTGGACAAAGCCCAGGTTATAGCTTGCAAGGCCGTGCTCAATGACGGATGGCGCAAGGCTAAGCTGAATCAGCATGTCTTCGCCCGCCGGGGGCACATCCTGGGCGTAGGATTTTGAAGCAATTTGAGGTCCGGCGAGAAACGCCGAAGTAAGCAGAACGGCAGTCAAAACTAATGCTGAGTCCAGATACCTGTTTTTATTAACCAAGGCTTTGGACTTTAGGTAGAGACAGCTTCTTTAGCCTCGTCGTGTCTGTCATATTTACAAACAACGGCGCTCTCTGAACTCGCGGCTCCTGCGGTGTGCGCTACGTGGCAATTGGGATGTTGGTTGTATTATATCTACATGTCATCAAATAATGATATGCTGTTGTATGCCAGACAAGTCATTTCACATACTTGCCACTCCTTATACCTCGCAGGAGAAAAAATCTATCAGCGATTGAGAGGTACGGGAAAGGGCCGGAAACGGAAGGGGAACGGTATCGGTGCCATTGGCAGACCCAAAATGATGCTAGCTATAGGCTCTGCCGCCGGCAGCCTTGCACTGGTTGTCGCGGCCATTAGCTCTTGGGATGGCTCAGGCGCCGGGCAAGATGCATCTTACTCTGGCGCCAGCGTACCAGTTGCATCGCTAGGGGCAGCTCTGGGAACACCTTCATCAGATGCCATGCCACAGGATACATCCGACGAGGCAGAAGTGGCTTCGGCTGCAGGCTCGGGTGAGCCAGACTCTCGCCAGCCTGATGAAGTGGAAGTAGAGCCGAGAGTAGTCCCGGCTGCCATGAATTTTACCGATAGCAATTTTGGTCTCTTGTTTTCAGACCCCGACAAATATGCAAATGGCACGGCCGCCATTTCGGGCAAAGTCTATGAAATAATTGACGAGAGCCATGGCAGTTCCGTGATCATGACCTTGAGAATTCATGCCCGTGCAGTCGAGTCTGACGACGCCCGGGTCATGATTTTGTTCCAAGAGATAAAGCGACCCGGGACGACGCCTCCAAAGTTTGTCGTTGACGATTGCATGTCCCTCCAAGGCGTGATCAGGGGCGGCATTGGTGATCTCGATTCGCTTGGTCGTCCGCTCACGATCCCCGTCATCGATGCTTCAAGCCTTCAGTCAATAGAGTGCATCGATTCTGCAATGCCTGCCAAAATTACTATTGATTCAAACCAGACGCAGAGCTATGCCGGTGTCAGCCTCGAATTGGAACGGGCGCAGCTGGCAGACGGCCATCTGAGGATAAAAATAAAGGCCAATAACGCAAAGGCCGGCGAAAACGTATTTGTCAGGGAAAAAGAGTCTGTGGCAGAATATGGCGATAGGCAGTACCACAGCCTCAGCCACCTCCCCATGTATGGCATCTATAGGCTCGATTCTACCATCCCAGCAAACCATGAACTCTCCGGTTACCTATTCTTCGAACCCATCGAAGACTACGGCGGCGATCCAATAACCTTCAAGATTGTGGTGGAAAAAGTAGGGATTTCTGAAAGCATAAAATCCACGTTCATACTGCGAACATGACAAAAAGAGAAAGAAAAAGAGAAAGAGGAGGAGAAGAGCCTATTTCGTCAAAGCTAGGAACTGTAATTGTCGGCGCATTGAAGTTCCCTGTTTTTTGAACTGCGGGAAGGTAAAGTACATATTCACACACACAATGGCTGCGTTGGACTATACAACGGGCTACACTGTTGAACGTCGCACCAGCTCCAGAGTCTGCTCTCCTTGCCTGAAGGCCTGTTCATGGCCGAGACCCTTGTAATATAGCTGCACTTCTTGGCCTAGCCTATACATGCAGCGGGTCCTGCGACAAAAAGAAATATCGTTGACTCAGTGGCGTCGTATCTCCTTACGATAAACTCTGTACACGGTTGGAACATTGTTGTCAGTGCTTTTATGGATAACAAGAAAGTAAAAGGGGACGGTGGGCCTGCAGTGAAAAGGGGATGTTGATGCCTAAGTTGTAAGCAGAGGCATCTTTGGGTTGCTTTCGAAACTCTCGGTTATCAGCTCTGTCATGCGAGAGTAGCAACTGAGGAATTCTCTTCCTTTTTCGGTCGTGCGATAGACAAGCGCCCCATCCGCCACATCCTGGGCCAAAAGCCCCTTGCCTAGCAGCTGTGTAAGGTAGTGTATAATCTGCTCATAGCTCAGGTTTGCCCTGTACATGATATGGGTCTTCTTTATCCCAGCCGTGGAAAGCGACAAGACATCTGCCATAATCTCGATCTTGCCCCTGTTGTTTTTTCTTTCAGACATCAGTTTGTCAAAGGCTGTGTTCTTATATTAGGGGAATGGCGGAACTCGCACTTTGAAACAGCCGTTCCAGCGTGGGCGGGCCGTACACAAACTGGATTGCCCTGGCAATTGTGCTGAAAACGTCGGATGTGCTCGAATCCGGTCTGGATAATACCGCTGGGCTTGTGGAAAACCGAGATTTACTGCCCGTCTTTGTCGCTTCCAGAATTGCCCTGGCTCTTATCAGAGTCCGAAGCATCATCGCTTTCGGCCTCATCGTCATTATTATTACTATTACTGCCCTGATTCGAGGAGCCTTTATCGTCCTGACCATTTGAGCGTCCATCATCACCGCCTTCCCCGCTCGCACCGTGCTTTGCCATTTCCTTTGCATCGTCAAGTGCAGAAAATGCTGCAGACAGGCTACTCCTCGCAGAGCCATAGTCACCGCTGTCTATTGCTACCCTGGCGCTGGATATCAGTCGGAGCGCATCCTGGATGGTCGCATTGACGCTTTCACTCGGGTTATCTTTGAGGATGCTGTATGCTGTTCTCTCAAATCTGTCCGCTACACTGGACAATTTTTTAGCCTGGACGTCTGCCTGCCTTTCAGTCGAATTCTGCGAACCGGGCGCAGAATCGTGGTTGTATAGGCTCTGTCTTATTGATTCGAGCATTCCATTGGCCTCATCGAGATCCTTGCCGGCTTGCTCGACATTGTTTTCGTCGATCATCTGCTTGGATCTAGCCAAGAGCGAGACTATCGTGCCAAACTTGCTCTCGTTGTCCATTCCGTTCTTTTGTGACAGCTCTTCTAGCCTAAAGTAGAATTCCTTGATTCGCTCGTATCGCTCGAGAATCTCCTCGCTGCTATTGTTACTGTTGTTATCGTAGCTTGCAGCCTGCAGGTTTATTGCCTGCTCAAAAATTACTCGCTCTGCGGCCATCGAGTCCACAACTTCCCTGAAATGCTTGACGGTGAAAATGAGGTGCTTCTTTGCTTCTGCCGTGTCGCCAAAGTCGACGGCTTGCAATACCAGCGATGCTTCAAACACTCCCAGGCTGTACTTGTCTGCGATATCCTCTGGAAGGGCTGCGTTGGACTCCAAAAAATCCCTCAGCTTCTGGTTTACTGTTTCCTGGGCCTGGATCGCCACATTCCGCAAAAGGCGAAGTTCCAGCCTGTTGCCTTGACTGGTCTGGCTGCTGTTTGAGACGACAAATGTGGAGTTGCTAGCAAGCGTGGAATAGTAGGCCATTACCGCATACTGGCCTGTGCCGCAATCTACGATATTAAACGGTCTGGAAACAAACGAGTTGTCTGAATCCGGGAGCACATTCTGCACACCGCACTCTGTTCCGTCCTGACCTGTGACTCTGAGGAGGACGGCATAACCCTCGGGGGCAGTGTCGGGGATAATTCCGACAATAATCGCCTTTTCGCCAACTGAAAAAAGGTCCTTGTTTGCGCTGACCGTAAATGATTCTGCGTATGCCGACGCGATTGGGAAGAGTAGAGCCACAGCTAGCACCGTAGAGAGAATCGACTTGCGCCAGTCGGTGACGGAGCTGAGCAATGCCTTGCTTCCTAGGTATTACTCTTCAATGCCTTTATTTCAGGAACCCTTGGAACGGTCGTTCCACTTTTGTATTTGGTCAAATGTCGGATTTTTGGCCGGCGGAACCTCAAACATGCTTAAAAGGAATTCCCAGCGCTGGAGCAACTGGCCTGGGCGAAAAATCCGTGGCGATTATATTACTATGCTGGGAATGTGCGGGTGATACCTTGAACGCCGCAGTTGCACCGCTGATCGTCGTTCTGTTGCTCCTGCCAACTCTTGCATTTGCTCAAGCTCAGGACTACCAAGTGGTAAAGTCCGACAGAAGCGAGACATTTACCTTCCCGTTTTCTGCAGCAAACCAAGATGTGGATTCGCCCCTTGTCTATAACTATGACACGCCAAAGGGCCCAAGCTGGATCCTGTCGATAACCAATGGGCTGGACTATTCCTCGGATGAAAATTCTAAGGTGATAATCAGGATACAGGAACCAGCTCCTAGCGAAAAGTACATCGATATTGCGATGTATGGTGGAGAGGCAAAAAAATTCTGGGTGGCCGCCAACCTCCCTGGAACTGGGTATGCAAGGCTCTATTCAAAGGACGTGGAAGGCTGGTCTACCGAAAGCCCAATAGCAATTTCGCATGCCGATACTTCGGGGCTCTCGATCACTGATGGAAAGAGGATAATTCTCGACAGGTTTGACGTGAGTGGGTTCACCGTGGGCTCGATTTCCGTTTATGGCAAGGATGAGTCAACTTCTCCACCTAACGCGGAAGGTGGCCAGCTCCAGTTTGACATACTTTATGGCAGCTTCCAAGACTCCCCCTTGTTCCTGGTACCCGGCTTGGTCACGGCTGGCATTGGCGCCGTCATCGTCACACTCTTGGTAGTCAAGAAAAGAAAGCCTACAGATTAGACTGATAATAGCCACAGACTTTCTTCAAGTCGCACAGGCCACATGCAGGTCTTGTGGGCAGGCAGATGTTCTGACCGTACATTACAAACGTGTCATTCACACGAGTCCACAGCTTTTTGTCGACTAGCTGAACCAGCCGCTCCTCCGTCTGTTCTGGAGTCTTGGTCCTTACAATGCCCAGCCTGTTTGAGATCCTGTGTACATGGACATCAACCGGGATTGCAGGCTTGTCAAAAGCGTATACTAGGACGCAATTGGCAGTTTTCCGCCCGACACCAGGCAACTGCAAAAGGCTTTCCATGTCCGATGGGACCTGACCACCGTATTTTTCGACCAGCATCTGCGAGACCCGTTTTATGCGCTCTGCCTTTACATTGTAGAAGCCGATGCTGTGTATGATCTTTTTTATCTCTGCAAGATCCGCGGAAGCGACATCCTGAGGCCCCTTGAACCTTTCAAAGAACTTGCGGACTACTCTGGTGGTATTTTCATCCCTGGTCCTGGCCGATAGTATTGTGCCTATCAGTATCTTGAAGGGATCTCCTGTTTCTTCCATTTGCAACCCTCGAAGTGCAGTGAGACGTGGAGGCTTTTCCCTGTTGAGGGCATCCTGCATTTTTTGAATTATCTTCTCCATGGATCTGCTCTTGAATTCCGGCATCGATGATGCAGTGAATTGGCGTTGTGCATATAATTGGGTAATGGTTCGTGACAGGGAAACAGGGAATAGACCACCACAGCAATTATCTATTTACG